>JAZORV010000317.1:0-1059 GCA_045656785.1 Acutalibacteraceae bacterium
AATTTCAGAGGTTTTGCCTCCGTATTACAACAGAACTATGGCTCATTTCTGTGGCCATAAAAATACACCTCATAAAAAGGACGCTCCGAGAACTCCCGCTATCGCCAAAAACGGAAATATCGTTTACATGGCTCATTCCATGCCGAGCATATATAAGGAAAAGGGAAGTATCTATTTTAAAAGATATTTGATGATGGCTCTTGACCTTATATATGATGATAGGATTATGAGGGTATCCTCAGGCGCGGCAACCAGATGCACACTTATCGATCAAGAGGAAGAGGGAAGATATTGTTTTAATATCACCTATGCTATTCCTCGCAAAAGCGGTTGTGCGGAGATTATCGAGGATATAACCCCGATATATAACGTGGCGGTTAAGTTAAAGCTCGAAAAAGCGCCCAAAAAGGTGTATATGCCCCTTCAGGGAAAAGGCCTTGAATTTGCTTATAAAAACGGAACTTGTACATTCGAAATTCCATATATCGAATGTCATGAAAGCGTTGTTATAGAATACTAAAAAGCAAAGGATAAAAGAATGAAAACTAAAACAAAATTCAATCAGAATATTCTCTCTATCGCCCTAAAAAGGCAGGAAAAAATGCAAAGAGAGGTCGGAACAAACTGGTGGTTTAATAAAAGCAGAAGCTACCGCGTGATAAAAGCCGTTTATTGGCTCTCTTTTATCGCCTTGGCGGTAATAAATTTCTTCGTTATATCGGGCGTGGCATATTGGAATTCGAGAGCGAACGACTCTAACGTTTCCGCAGCTCAAAGCCAGTTTTTAACGGTGTTTATTGTCGGTTCTATTATGATTTTAGCATCTGTTGTAATAAAGTCGAAAGTTCGAAAAATCGAGCTTTTGGATAGGCGCATGCTTATATCAAGAATCAGCTGGGTCCTCGTTTTTCTTCCTGCAATTTTTATGATAATTTCGGCTTATAATTCCCTTATTTTGCAGGCTGATTTTAATGAGTATGCAGTTGTTGTTGAAGGCGAATCGGGAGATATATCCTCTCGCTGGCTAAAGCTTGTTTTTTATCATGTTTTGCCTCTTTT
>JAZORV010000318.1:0-4374 GCA_045656785.1 Acutalibacteraceae bacterium
TTATTTCAGGCGGACTAAAAGCCTTATGCATTGAAAATGCTTTGAGGGCTTTAGCGCCGCAAACTATTGCTTTCGATGAAATAGGCAGCAAAGAGGAGCTTGAGGGCATTTCAGATTGCTTTAATGCAGGAGTGAGGATAATTACGACTCTTCATGCTTCTAACGAGAGCGAACTTATAAAAAGGAATAAAAAGCTTCCGATTCTCGGGAGCGAGGTGTTTCGATACATTGTTTTTCTTGATAATAGATTCAATTATAAAATTATTAAAGCGGAGGATATTCTTGATGAAGTTTCTTGCAGTAATAGCAATAGTTCTTTCGGCTTCAGCGGTAGGCTTCAACGCGGCAATGAGGCTTCAATCGAGGGCCAAAGAGTTGTTACTTTTAAAAAATTTCATACTCAGGATTTCTGAAGAGATACGGTATACGGGAGCTGAGAAGAATAAAATCGTCTCAAAGCTATTAAATATACCCGAATATCTTTTTATTAAGGAAAAAGCGTTTACTGATTTTGATGACAAGCAAGAGGTTGAAGAATTTTTGAGTGGGCTTGGTAAAAGCGACGTGATAGGTCAGCTTAAATATTGCGAGCGTTTTTCAGAAAAAATTAAGGAAAAGTATATAGGCGCTCTCAAAAGCTACCACGAAAAGGGAAGAATTTATTGTGTTTTAGGGGTTTCCTCAGGGCTTGCGATATCGCTGATAATTATATAGGAAGGGATAAAATGGAAGTTGATTTCTTATTTAAGGTGGCGGCAGTCGGGATAATCGTTGCAATTCTTCATCAGCTTCTTGTTCGCTCGGGCAGAGAAGAGCAGGCCATGCTTACCACCCTTGCCGGGCTTATAGTTGTGATGCTAATGATAATATCTAAAATTGGTTCGCTTTTCGATACCATTAAATCCACCTTTGGTTTATAAAATGTCGGTTATAACTATTGTTGCAGTCAGTCTTATTTCAGGCATCGTTTTTATAATAGTTAAGCAATGGAAGCCTGAAATGGCTCTTCCGCTTGGAATAGCTTGCGGGTGTGTGATTTTAGCAACGCTTTTGGCTCCTCTTAAAGAAATAATTGATGGAATTAAAAGCATAATGGAAAAAAGCGGAATTGCTTCTGAATATATTAAAATAATGTTAAAAGCCTTGGGAATCAGCTATTTAGTTGGTTTTGCTGCGGAAATTTGTAATGATTTCGGGCTTTCTTCTCTTTCAGCTAAGATAGAGCTTTGCGGTAAAATCGCTCTCGCATTATTAACGCTTCCTATGGTTATTTCATATATTGAAGCATTGAATGGAATTATGAATTAAAATGAAACGGATATTTGTGTTGTTTTTTGTATTTCTATTGCTATCATCTCCTATGATAGCAAAGGGTGAAGAATATGACGAATTATATAAAGAAAGCGGCTTGGAGGAGCTTAAATCAGAACTTAACGGAGAAGTAAAAGAGGCGCTTGATGAGCTTGGGATTGACCCTGCAAGCCTTGAAATAAAAGAGAATAGCAACGAAAATTTGTGGAAGGTTGTATCAAACTTTTTTTCTAAACGAATTAAAAGACCCTTAGCAGCTTTTTCTTCTGCACTCTCGATGATTTTGATATACGCGGTTGTGGGAGTAATAAAGAATGAAAAGCAAGGTTTATCTGAAAGCTACGCTTTTTTATGTGCGCTTTCGGTTGGTGGCGTGATTTTATCACCCATGATGTCTGTAGTAGGGGAGAGCGTAGAAGCCGTTAAAACCGCGGGAGGGTTAATGCTTGGATTTATTCCAATTTTTTGCATGATTCTGGTTTCTTCGGGGAGAATTTCCTCCGCGATGGTTTATCAAGGCGCGATGCTTGGGATATGTGAGTTGATAACCTCCGCCTGCACGTATATTATTTCTCCCTTTGTTGGAGCGTATATTTGCTTCGGGCTGTCAGCAGCGGTTTCAGGAAATGAGGGCATTTATAAACTTGCTGTTGGAATAAAAAACGTCGCGAGCTGGATTCTGGGGCTATTGATGACTGTTTTTACAGGGTTTCTCGGTATGCAAAGCGTTATAGCTAAGGCTTCGGATAATATGACTATCAAAACAACAAAATTTTTCGTTGGCAACACAGTTCCGCTTGTCGGCGGAGCACTTTCGGAGGCTATAACAACGGTGGTTGCAGGGATTGGTATGTTGAGGTCTTCTGCGATGGTATGGTGCATTGTGGCAGTTGCGTTGATAATGTTGCCGATAGTTTTAGAGCTGTTTTTATGGCGGATAACTTTGAGCGTTTTAGCGGCAATTTCTTCGATGTTTTCGGTATCCATGGTCGAAAAACTTTTCTCGGTTTCATCCGTGGCTATAAGCTTTTTGATAGCTTTGCTTTTATGCATATTGGTTATGTTTATTTTATCGTTGGTTATTATTAGTTCCGGAGGATAAAAATGAAGGGTAGTATAATAACAATTTGCGTTTTCTTGATAGCTTCGGGATTCCTTTTAAAGTTATTTCCAAAAAGCAAACTCGATAACAGCGTTAAAATATTACTTTCTGTTTTAACCTTGATTATGATAATATCTCCTCTTTTTAAAAGTATTGCTGTTAAAAAACCTGAAATTAGCTTTAGAGAGAACATTAACAAAGAAAAAGCGGAGAAATATTATAAGAGCTATGTTGGAGAAAAAACACTTGAGAAATACCTGCAAAGCATAAGGGAGCATCTTAAAAGCAAAGGTATCTCATTTGAAGCCATTGAATCTGAATACGAAATTACAGATTCTGCTATTGAGCTAAAATATATAGTGGCAATCTGCAAAAATGAAAAAGAAGGAGAAATTGCAAAACAAGAGATAGAGAAGCAATTCGGAGTGAAGGCGAGGTTCTATGTATGAATAGAGCAGATATAAAAGGGTTTCTGCAATCCAAAAAAGCTGTGAGCCTCGCCTTGGTTATAGGCGCGATTGGTATACTATTGATTGCCTTTTCGGATTTCGGATCAACTGCGAAAAATAGCGAAGATACAAATAAAATCAGTGATGACGAATATAGAATAGCTCTTGAAGCATCTGCTAAAGAGCTTATTTGTAGCATAACAGGAGATAAAGATGCGCAGGTATATATAAGTCTATCCACTTCAACTGAATACGTTTATGCTAAGGAAGAAGCGAGCAATAAGGATATAAAACAGAATAAGGAAAGCATAGATATTTATAATAACGAAACAAGTGATAAAAAAGAGGAAAGCTACATAATAATTAACACAGATAACGGCGAACAGCCTCTTTTGATTTCGGCTATCGCCCCTCAAATCAGAGGGGTTGCAGTTGTGGCTGAGGGCGCTGATGACTCCGAAAAACGTGAGGCAATAATATCCGCCCTCAGCGTATTTCTGGACGTGAGCGAAAGAGATATAAGCGTTATAGGAAAAAAGTATTAAATAAAGAAAGGTGCAGTGGTAAAAAATGAAAAAAGAAAAGATAATAGGCAAAAAGCAGATATTGATGTTTACAATGGTTCTGGCGTTGGTGGCGGCAGTTTGGTTAAACGTTAAATATTCCACCGATGGTTCGGATTTTATGGCAACATCGAGCATAAACGATGCAAAGCTTGGAGAGGCGAAATACGTTGCTGCAAGTTCTGCTTTGAGCGAACCGAACGACTACTTTTCAAAAACCAGAAACGAAAGGGAAGAATCCAGAGAGCAAGAAACAGAACTATTGGAAGAAACGATAGAATCTGTCAAAAGCTCCGAAGAGGCAAAAAACTCGGCAGTTGTGCAGTTATCAAAGCTAACGGATAGAATGGAAATGGAGGCGTCTATTGAATCGCTTGTTAAAGCGAAGGGCTTCGAGGATGCATTAGCTATCCTTACTGATGATAGCTGCAACGTTGTTGTTCGTTCAAAAGAAGAGCTGAAAAAGGATGAAACAGTTCAGATTTTAGATATTGTCAACAGTATTTCTAAAATAAATTTTGAAAATATTAAAATTGTTGCCGTAAAATAGTTGTTAATTTCAAAAAATATGTTATAATAGAGAAGTAATGATATAAACTTTTAAAAATGGAGGATATAAATATGAGCAAGGAATACGGTCTTCAGATTAATAATGACGTTGTTATCAAGATGGCAAGCGTTGCAACTCTTGAGGTCGAAGGTGTTGCGAGCTTGGTTTCAAAGACAACAGATATCAAGGAAGTATTTTTGAAAAATTCCCCCTCGAAGGCTATAAAAATTAAGGAGCATAATGGGCTTATTTTTCTTGAGATTTATATAGCTGTGCTTTCCGGATTCGATGTTAAGAAGGTTGCCGAGGAAGTTCAGAATAACGTTAAAACTAAGCTTCAGAATATGACAGGAAATTCTGTCGATAAGGTTAACGTCATCGTTTCCGATGTTGTTTTCA
>JAZORV010000319.1:0-2252 GCA_045656785.1 Acutalibacteraceae bacterium
GAGGATGTGGACTGCGATGGTCGGATTCTGTTTGACGAGATCCACACCAAAATGACGGAACACGGTATGATTCAGTATGGCTATACTGCCTTCGGCTTCGATGAAAAGGGCGAAATCGAGCTCATTATGTCCGACCACCTCTGCGATAAAGCAGAGGAGCGCGGCCCCTTCGAGCATATAACTCTTCGCGAACAGCTTTGCGTAAGCTCGGCTGCTGTTGAGGAGCAAAACTCCATTCTCAAGGTTCGTATCGAATATGATAAAGATATCAACATCCGCGAAAACGAAGAAAAGGAATTTAAAATTCTTATTGAAAATAAGGTGAGAGAGCCTCATTGGGTGAGCCTCAAATGGCATGTTCCCGAGGATTGGAAGGTAAGCCCTGCTAAGGAAATGCCCATTTTCGTTGACCAGGCCCACGGCGGCTATGCCTTTACTAAGGCTGCGGCATCCATCCTCCCTGCAGAAATAACCTCGGGCAAATATGAAATCCTTGTTGAGGTTTCGGCTCTTGCTCGCCCCTCAAAGCTTTTCCTCCCCGTAACGCTTATCGTAACAAGATAAATAAAATATCACCGCCCTGCGTTGGATAAAACGTCGGGCGGTTTTTTCGCGCAAAATTTACATAATGTTTATATAAAAAGCCCTTGTAGAAAGAGGAAGTGTATGATATAATATATAATGTATATTTATATATAAACCGAAAAATCGGTTGGAAAAGAGGAATATAAATTGGGTCTTTTAAATTTATTCTTTGGAAATTATAGCGCAAAAGAAATTAAACGCATTGAGCCTTTGAAGGCCGCCGTTTTAGCGCTTGAAGAAAAATATGCCGCGATGGATGATGATGAGCTTCGCTCTCAGACCGACGTTTTAAAGGGTAGGCTCGCCTCGGGCGAAACCCTTGATGATATCTTAACGGATGCCTTCGCAGTTTGCCGAGAGGCTTCCTGGCGAGTTCTCGGAATGAAGCATTTTCCTGTTCAGATTTTAGGCGGAATCATTCTCCATCAGGGAAGAATCAGCGAAATGAAAACGGGTGAAGGTAAAACCTTGGTTGCAACCTTGCCGGCATACTTAAATGCTCTTTCGGGGCTTGGCGTTCATATCGTAACAGTTAACGACTACCTCGCCCAGCGTGACTCCGAATGGATGGGAAAGGTCTTTCGCTTCTTGGGCCTCAAGGTTGGCCTTATCATCAGCGGAATGAAAAACCCCGAGAAAAAAGAGGCTTATGCCGCTGATATAACCTATTGCACCAACAATGAGCTTGGCTTTGATTATCTTCGCGATAACATGGTTATTTATAAGGATAAAAAGGTTCAAAGAGGGCATAATTTTGCCATCGTCGATGAGGTGGACTCTATTCTTATCGATGAAGCGAGAACCCCTCTTATCATATCGGGTCAGGGCGATAAATCAACCGACCTTTACCGCCGCGCCGATTCCTTTGCAAGAACCTTAAAATGCGTTAAGGTTAGAACAACCAACGATAAGCAAACCGATGAAGAGCAGCAGCTCGATGGCGATTATATCGTTGATGAAAAGGCAAAAAGCTGCACCTTAACCGCTTCGGGTGTTGCGGCGGCGGAAAAATATTTCGGAATCGAAAACCTCAATGATGCCGAAAATATCACAGTTTCTCATCATATAAATCAGGCAATCCGCGCCCATGGAATTATGGAGCGCGATGTTGATTACGTTGTTAAGGATGGCGAAATTTTAATCGTTGATGAATTTACGGGCCGCCTTATGTATGGCCGCCGCTATAATGAGGGTCTTCATCAGGCTATTGAAGCTAAAGAGGGAGTTCATATTCAGAATGAATCCAAAACTTTAGCAACCATCACTTTCCAGAATTTCTTCCGCCTTTATTCTAAATTATCCGGTATGACAGGTACCGCCATGACCGAGGAACAGGAATTCCGCGAGATTTATAAATTAGACGTTGTTGAAATCCCAACCAACAAACCCCTTCTCAGAGAGGATTTAAACGACGTTGTTTATAAAAGCGAAATGGCGAAATTCAGAGCAGTTATCGATGAAATTATCGAGAGAAATGCAAAGGGTCAGCCTGTCCTCGTTGGTACTATCACTATCGAAAAATCCGAAAAACTCTCCTCTATGCTCAAAAAGAGAGGCATCAAGCATAACGTTCTTAATGCGAAGCACCATGAAAAGGAAGCCGAAATTATCGCTCAGGCACGTAAGGTTGGCGCGGGTACTATCGCAACCAATATGGCAGGTCGTGG
>JAZORV010000320.1:0-2279 GCA_045656785.1 Acutalibacteraceae bacterium
TAGAAATGAGTTTATAAAACGAATGGCAGAAGAGGGAATCGCTTGCAACGTTCATTATAAACCACTTCCGCTTTTATCTGCATATAATAAACTTGGCTTCGATATTAAGAACTTTCCGAACGCTTATAACCTTTATATTAACGAAATTTCTTTGCCTCTTTTCTACGCTATGACTGAAGAGCAAATTAAATATGTTATTGAAAAATTCATTCAGATATCGGAGGAACTATAATGCTTTTGAAAAAATGGGAGGCATTGCCTTCAGGATTTCAAAACGAAGAAGTTAAGAAATATTATGATATTTTAAAAAAGAAATCAGGTTCTCTCGTTTTAAAAAGAATTTTTGATATTTTCTTTTCTACGATATTTATTTTGATTTTCTCACCATTGTATCTTGTTTTGGCTCTTTTGATTCTTATTGATTCGGGTTTTCCAATTATTTATAAGCAATCGAGAATTACGCAGTTTTCAAAAGAATTTAAGGTTTTTAAATTCAGAACTATGGTAAAAAATGCCGATAAAATCGGAACTCTTGTAACTGTTGATAATGATAGCAGAATAACAAAAATCGGGAAGTTTTTGAGAAAATATCGTTTAGATGAACTGCCGCAAGCTTTTAACGTTTTGTTCGGAAGCATGACTTTTGTCGGTACAAGGCCCGAGGTTCAAAAATATGTTAGCGCATATACTCCCGAAATGTATTCAACTCTTTTGCTTCCTGCGGGAATTACATCTCTTGCGAGCATTAAATTCAAAGACGAAAGCGAGATGCTTGAAAAAGCAGAGAACGCTGATAGGGAGTATATTGAAAAAATATTGCCTTTAAAAATGAACTATAATCTCGAGTATTTAAAAAAATTCAGTTTTATCGGTGATATTTCTTTACTGATTAAAACAATTATTGCTGTTTTTCAATAGTATATTTCTAAAAGTTCGCGCATAAAGTTTATTACTTTAGGCGGTGAAAGATTTGAAGTTTTTTGTGATTACTCTTTTAGGAATTTACTTTATTTTATATATATTTTTTTCTTATCCGAAAAGAAACTTTATAAGAAATTTTCTGAAATCGGCAATATTTGGAGTTTTAACACTTTCTTTTCTTCAAGTATTTAGCGGATTGTTTGAATTAAGCATTCCGCTAAATATTTATACTATTGGTTTAAGCGCACTATTCGGAGCGCCGGGCATAATTGCGATATTATTATTTCCTTTTATATTTATCTAAAAAGCAAGAGGTTTAACATGATTCATTTTATTTATGGAACAGCAAAAAGCGGAAAAACTGAATATATTTTGAATTTGCTCAAGGATAAAGCGTTGAATGATATTTCAACAACGCTTTTTGTTCCTGAGCAGTTTTCTTTTGAAACCGAAAGAGAAACAATAGAAAGGCTTGGGGAGTCAGCCGCCTCTGATGTTAAGATATATAGTTTTAGTTGGCTTTGCGATGAACTGAAAAAACAATATGGCGGAGCAGCATATAAATATGTTGATGATGGAGTTAGGCATCTTCTTATGTTGAAGGCTATAAAAGCTTTGAAGGGAGAGCTACGGATTTTTAAAGGTGATCCCGAAAAAGTGATAGATATACTGATAAATGCTGTTAAAGAATTTAAAATGTCTGGAGTCAGCTCAAGTGATTTGTTCCGAATAGCTGAAAGCTTTTCTGATTCTGTTATGAAGAACAAGGTGCTTGATATCGCATTAATTATGTCTACTTATAATTCGCTATTGGCGAATAAATACATAGACCCTATTGATGATTTGGATTTTGCTTATGAAACCATTAAAAATAATGCGTATTTTAAGGATAAAACTGTTATATTTGATGGCTTTTCCAGTTTTACCGGTCAGCAAAATAAGATAATAAAGCAAATCATTAAAGATTCTAAGGATGTATATTTTTCTCTTTGTACCGATGGGAATATAGAGGATAGCTTTTCGGTTTTTGCTCCTGTTAACAAAACCGTTAAATATTTATCTGATTATGCAAAAAACCAAGCAGGAAAAAAGATTGCTGAGCCTGTCAAGTTAAATCATAAATTATATGATTCTGAAGATATTTCCTTCGTTGGTGATTTCTTTGAAAACTTGCCAAAGAAGAAATTTGATGTTGAAAACATATCTGCTTTAACCTTCTCGGGAAAATATGATGAATGCGAATATGCTGCGAATGTTATACATAAGCTTTGCAGAGATAAAGATTCGGGCTTGAGATATCGCAATTTTGCCTTTATTTGCAGAAACTCTGAAAATTACTCGGGATTTATTAAAAGCAT
>JAZORV010000321.1:0-1482 GCA_045656785.1 Acutalibacteraceae bacterium
GACCGCTTGGCCTCCGACTTCCGATACTCCCTATTTTCCCGTTTGCTTGGTTGATGATAACCCTTCTAAAATCGGCAGAACGGTGAACGACGTTAAGATTTACGGGCCCGTTCCTCTTGTTCCCGAGCTTTGCAGAAAATATAAAATTCAAACCATCCTTTTCGCCATTCCCTCGGCAGAAGCCGCGGTGAGAAATAATATCCTCAAAATGTGCGGTGAAACGGGCTGTGAGGTTAAAATAGTTCCTAATATTACCGACCTCGTTAAGGAAAACAACATTCTCCATCAGGTAACGGATATTAAAATCGAGGAGCTTTTAGGAAGAGACGTTATCAGTCTCGATGATGAAAATGTTAATAATTTCTTATCGGGCGAAACCATCCTCGTTACGGGTGGTGGCGGTTCTATCGGCTCCGAGCTTTGCCGACAGATTGCAAGATGCAATCCAAAAAAGCTTATTATCCTCGATATTTATGAAAATAATGCTTATGATATTCAGCAGGAGCTTCTTCGCTCGGGCTTTAAAAGCTTAAGCGCCGAGATAACCTCTGTCAGGGATTTCAATAAGCTCGATAAACTTTTTAAAAAGCATAAGCCAACGGTTGTGTATCATGCCGCCGCGCATAAGCACGTTCCTTTAATGGAGGAGAACCCCGAAGAAGCAATTAAAAATAATTGCATCGGAACTCTCAACGTTGCGGTGCTTTCGGATAGATATAACGTTAAAAAGATGGTCCTTATTTCAACCGATAAGGCAGTTAACCCTACTAACGTTATGGGCGCATCAAAACGATGTTGCGAGATGATAATGCAGTATATGGCGCAGCAATCGGATTCAACCGATTTCGTGGCGGTTCGCTTTGGAAATGTTTTGGGCTCAAATGGCTCGGTTATCCCCCTTTTCAGAAAACAGATTGAAGAGGGTGGCCCTGTTACGGTTACCCATCGCGATATCATTCGATATTTTATGACCATCCCCGAAGCAGTTTCGCTCGTTCTTCTCGCAGGTGCAGATGCCAAAGGCGGCGAAATCTTCGTGCTTGATATGGGCTCACCAGTAAAAATTGATACTCTTGCCCGAAATCTCATCAAACTTTCGGGACTCAAGCCTGATGTTGATATTAGAATCGAATATACCGGACTTCGCCCAGGCGAAAAACTCTATGAAGAAAAGCTTATGGCGGAAGAAGGGCTTCAGACCACACCCAACAAGCTGATTCATATCGGCAACCCCATTCAGTTTGATACCGATTTGTTCCAGAAACAGCTCGATGAACTTATGCACTGCGCTTATGAAAACAGCAACTGCATAACAGAAAAAGTAAAAGAAATGGTTCCCACATATAAAGTAAACTAAACCGAAATGAGGTTAAGCAATGGCAAATATACCGTTCAGCCCTCCCGATATAACTGAGGCAGAAATAAATGAAGTTTGCCAAGCGCTTCGCTCAGGCTGGATAACAACCGGTCCGCGAACAAAAG
>JAZORV010000322.1:0-7177 GCA_045656785.1 Acutalibacteraceae bacterium
CCATCCCAATCAACATTCAGCGGCTCATCGAAGGATATTTCCCTACCCTTCTGGGCGGTTTTTCTTAGATACATCAGTATTTCATTTTCGATGCACCTTGAAGCATAGGTTGCAAGCTTTATATTTTTATCCGGACAGAAGGTATTAACTGCTTTTATGAGACCTATCGTTCCGATAGAAATCAGATCCTCAACGCTTGCCGCTTTAGAATCGAATTTTTTTGCTATATAAACGACTAATCTCAGATTATGGATTATCAGCCTTTCTCTCCCCTTTTTGGGATTAGTTTTGAGCAATTCTATCGCTCTTTTTTCCTCCTCGGGAGAAAATGGCTCGGGGAGGGATTCAGGACCATGGATATAATGGCAATCTTTTCTCCTCCACAAAAGCTTAAAAAATATTCTATTTAAAAATGCCTTAATTCGCATAATTGCTCCCCTTTTCTTGAAATTCAAATTGCAGATGCCGGTAAAATCGCACCATATTTTCCTCCTAAAGGCTCCGGGCTGAAGGCTATGTATAAATCAAGCTCCTCCCCCGAGGATAAAAGCCTTATTTTATCGGGAACGAAGCCGAAAACGGTTCCCTCGCCTGAAACTGTTTTATAAGGGATCAAACGTTTATGCTTTTTATCGCAGGATAACAATTCGAAATATTTCGGATCTACAAGCGCAACCCCCTTTTCGCTAAAGGGCTCTATAAGGTTGTTTCCGCTATCAATAAGCGCGATAATGCTCGCAATGTTGTTTCCTTCGCATATTTCAATTTTGCAAAGCTCTTCACTATTTCTTTTGAAAATTTTTGAAAATATGGTCAAAGCGCTATATATAACCGCCACCAAAACCACAAGCAGCAAAGCCGAAAGGTCATAATAAACAATACCGTTATGAACGATAAGCCCAACGGGATTTAACAGCTCAAGCAGAAGATTCAGCGCTCCCGAAAATAAAAAAGATGCGCCATACAAACATCCGAGCCTCTTAAAAAAAACCTTTATATTCAAAAAGCCGAAGGCAGCAAGGGTTACGGATACGCTCGTTATTAGCCTGACTGCGATTGCAATTAAAACGCTTTCCCTCTCTATTAAAATAAGCAAGCTGCAAACGCCACCGATAAAAGCTCCGAGAAGCTGGCGGCGAAAAGAACATTTGCTTTTAATTATTACCCCTGCGAAGCCTATTAAAAAATAGTCAATTATTATATTGATGCAGATAAGAACGTCGGCATAAACAATCATTTCTCTCCCCCTCGCAATTGATTTTATCATAAAGTTCTCGCGAAACTTAGCGAAAAAAAGAAAGCGATAAAAATAAAAACGCTATGTTCAACCGAAATTTATGAACATAGCATTTATTCTTCTTGATTAAATTTTTTCGAAACGTCTAACATATTTTCCGCCGAAGAAAACGAGCTCATTCCACATGCGCTTCGGCCTTGCCCAAAGCTTTCCGTTTTCGCCTTTATAAACAATGGTCGGCTCGAGAGTTTCGCTATCTGTTGCCTCTCCTATAACCTCATATTCGCCGCCCTTATAATGGCGATATTTCCCCTTTATCTCGCCCGAGGGGTTTTCGGGGTCGAACTCCATAAAATGATGCTCGTTTTCCTGAGCTCTGTCTCCATGGGTTCCGCCCTGAAGAAAATCGAGAGATTTTTTGGAATTAATTTCTTTATAAAGCGCGATAATTCCTGCAGGAGGGCAGGTATAGTCGCCAAGGCAGGCTTCTATTTTCACAGGGCATTTTATATATTTGGCATTGGCAACCGAATCGAAATATTCAAGCCCTTTTTTAGCCTTCGGGCGCCAACCCTCAATAAAGCCGAAGCTTTCTGCATTAAGATCGCAGAACCAGGGAATAAACACATCGCAGAAATTAACGCTTTCATCATGCGCCGCCGCCAAAATTGCCTGAAATCCGCCCTGGCTACCGCCCGTTACGGACATATTCTTTCCATCCCAATTATCGAGTGTCTTGCCCCATTTCATAGCGGCAAGATTTCGGATAGCCATTCCTCGCCAGAAGGTTTTATAAGGAGATTCGTTCTCCTCCTCGCTAAAGCCATAAAGCTCCAATTCGGGGTATTTTTTAGTGCTTTCCTCGATAGTTAACCCGTTTTCAAGCCCCAAAGCATTTATATCGAGGCAAATTGTATCCTTTTCGCAAATAGGGAGCGAACCGCAAACGCTATATCCATGGAAAGAAACCTGAAGCGGATATTTGCCCTCCTTTTTAGGATAGGAAAGATATCCTGAAGCAAGCTGACCTTCGGGGGCGGAAATTCTTATATCAAAGCAAAGGAAATCCTCCGAAATACCCTTGAAAAATGGTTCTTTATATGTAATCTCACAATTAAATTCAGCAATTTTTCCCTTTATCTCGTTCCAATAATCCTCGAAATCATCCGGGAAATTTCCGTGATAGCCGAGCTTCTCGATATCTGCGCCAACGCTGACGTCCCCCTTATCAAATTCTGCATCCTCCAAGCCATCAGCTGTTAGAGCAACAACGTTCAGATGCAAAAATCCCGCGCCTTTGATCTGCGATTCGATATCAACTCGGGTCTGCCCTCTATCTATATTGCTTGGAACGAAGGGGGCGTAGCTTTTAGCGGTTCCGCTATCCATCTCGCCGTTATCTCCTCTTATAGTCCAACGAAAGGTTACGGATTCCTCCAAGGGTCTTGTGTTGTTTCTCGGAAAAACCGAAAAAACGACCTTATCCCCCGCCTTATAAGAAAGGGCAGGCTTATCGGTTGTTATTTTGAAATTCTTTCTCATTTTCATTCCTTCTTTTTCGGGGAGTTTTTATATTAAAATTTTATCACCCTCGCCTTTGTTTGTCAAGGTTATAAAATATAAAAAACTAAGGCTATTTGCGATAATTTTAAGCAAATTAACCTTAGTTTTTATTTCTCTTTTATTCTTGATTGATTAGAGATAGTCCCCAAATTTTATTCTGTTTGTTGGGCTACAGATTCTGTTGCAGAGGTTTCGGATGAAGAAGTAGTTTCTGCAGGTGTTGAAGAGGTCACTACCTCAGAACTTGAAGCTACGGACGACGTAGGCTTCGAGCTTGAAGAAGCGGATGATGAAGAAGGCTTTGAGCTTGAAGAAGCAGATCCTGAGGAAGAAGCTTCGCTCGAGGATGAATCGGGCTCATCTTCTTTTTCTTCGTCCTTATCTTTATCCTTATCGCCCTTGCCCTTTTTATGCCTATCGCAGGTATCGGGTATATCATCAGAACGATACCAGCCCTTTGCCTTTTTCTTGCAATATTTAGTTGCTATTTTTCCGGTATCAACGCAATATTTAAGCTCTTCGGCATATTCCGAATCAACAAATTCCTTTTCGGGAAGGTCCTCATGAATCTTATCCATTACCGCCTTCCAGATATTTTTAGCCTCTGCAGAGGTTCCGTACATTCCTTTGGGGCTATCCTTACCCGGATTATCGAAGCCATACCAGGTTGCGCCGACGTAATAAGGCGTTCCGCCGCAGAACCAAAGGTCCTGAGAATCGGAGGTTGTACCTGTTTTTGCAAAGGTATCAAAGCCCTTAACCTTTGCTCCGGCTCCCGTACCCTTGCTTGTTACAACCGACTGCAAGAGATGATTCATAACGGTTGCGCTGCTTTCTCTTATAGCAATGGTTGGGTCGCGGTCGGTATTATCATCGATAATATTATCAAACTGATCCTTGATCACGGTATAGGTTGTTGGCTTATAATATTTGCCCAAGTTTCCGAAAACTGCATAAGCCGCAGCCATTTCGGTGCTTGTGGCGCCATAGGCGCAGCCGCCAAGGCAAAGCGAGGAGAAGGTTTTATCCTCTTCAACCAAATGCGAAAGACCTAATTTATTCTTCAAGAATTCATAGCTGATGGTAAGCCCTGAGTTAGCTCCGCTCGGTACCTTATCTCCGATAAGCTCGCGCAACACGTAAACGGGAGAGCAGTTTACCGAATGATAGATAGCATATTCAACCGAAACGTTTCCGATATATGAGAAGTCCCAGTTATTAGGCCATCTGCCTTCGATGCTCGGGTCATTCCAGCTGAGCTGTCTATCCGAAATAAATGAAGAATAATTGATAGCTTTTCTATCGATTCCGAGGGCATAAACACCAATTGGCTTCATGCAAGAGCCTATCTGCCTTGGGGAAGAAATTGCGCGATTGAGGATTCTTTCGCCCTCAGACCTATCTCCCTTGCCGCCAATTATTCCTACGATATGTCCCTCATAGTCAGTAATAGTCATGCAAGACTGTGGAGTTGTTTCGCCATCCTTCACGCTAACGGGGTTCACAAAATAAGAGCTATCGCTATAAACCTCTTCAAGCGCCTTTTGAACGTTCGGCTTGAGGGTTGAATATATCTTATATCCTCCGTTATAAAACTCCATTTCTGCCGCATTCTTATCGTATTTTTTCTTGGTTACGAGCATATCAATAACCTCTTCGATAAGAGCAGTTTCGAAGTCGTTATTTTGCTTTTCTGTTTTATTATAGGCTTCGCCAACCGTCTTAAGCTTGGTATCAACAGCCTTTTCATACTGCTTCTCTGTTATATATTCCTGATCGAACATATATTCAAGAACAGTATTTCTTCTCGTTAAATGAGCATCCTCATTCGCCTCTAAATCGGGGCGATGAGATTCCGGATTTTGGGTTATGGAAGCAAGAGATGCGCATTCTGCAATCGACAACTCTTTACAGGTTTTTCCGAAATAGAAGTTTGCCGCAACCTCAACTCCATAAAGGCCTGCGCCCATAGGAATAGTATTGAGATACCATTCGAGAATCGAATCCTTGGAATAATTCTCTTCAAGATATCTCGCCTTCATTATTTCATCAACCTTACGCCTTGCGCTTATATCTCTGTCACCTGTAAGGTTTTTAACGAGCTGCTGAGTTATGGTAGATCCGCCTTGCTGACCCGAAATATTTATAAACGAATTAATAAAAGCATAGGCGGTTCGCTTCCAGTCAACACCGGAATGCTCTCTGAAGCGCTTATCTTCTATAGCAATAAAGGCATTTTCGAGCATATCGGGGATCTCATCTATATCAACCCAGATTCTATTAAACTCGCCATGCAAACGTTCGTATTCCTCATATTCACCTTCATCGTTTTGAACGTAGATAGTCGTTGTAAAATCGAGGGAGCTTTCGAGGTCATATTCATCCATATTAAACTTACCGCTTGCCTCTTCAGACATAAGCCATACAACGCCCGTTCCGACGCCGATAGCTGCAGTTATGATAAAGATGAGCAAGCAAGTAAGGGCAATTTTGCCAACCCTTTTCCAAACTATCTTGCTTTTCTTATCGGGCTCATTCGGCTTTTTGCCCGAATGCTTCGGCCCCTTTCTGCTTTGTCCGTTTTCTTCGTTAGAATCGAGGAAGCTTGCAAGGCTAACCTGCCCTGCTTCACCTTCACTGCCGCCGGTATAGACGTTGACATCCTCTGCGCCGCTTGAAGAGCTGATATCTCTATTAGTGAAATCAGCGAATGCCATGATATCATCTTCATCCTTCTGCTCTTCTTGGCTCCAATCCTCAAAGGAGATTATATCCTCCCCCTCGGAACCCACGCCGAAATCATCCTTCTTGCCGGAAGATGAGTTAATATCTTCAAACTCGAAATCAAAATCGTTTTTATTATCAAACATCACAAAACCTCCCAACGGATAAAAAATTAAAATGATGCTGAAATCTTTTCCAGATAATTATTATACCACAATATATGTGAATTGTAACTGTTTTTTTATTAATTTTTTGTAATATTTCCGTTTTTCGGAATAGATTAGCTTTAAAACGGGAAACTTAAATTAAAAATCAAAAAGAAGTGATAAAAAAATGAAAAAAGCTATGCTTATAATTTCAGCGGCGCTCAGCTCCATTATCCTGATAGCCTCTCATAAATCAGAGCAAAAAACCAAAGTCCCTGAGGCAAAAAAGCCAACGGAAATCAAGGCAACCAAAGCCTCCGAGCAAAAACCTGTTTTGTTTATCATCAAAGAATATAAAGGCAAAATAGCGGCTTTCAAAGAGGGACAAGATGAACCTTTTAAAACTGTTGACGGCGCGGTTTTGAAAACGCTTCCCAAAGCCGACCGAGAAATTTTAAAAGAAGGCATACCCATCCATTCGATCGAGGAGCTTATGCAGCTCATCGAGGATTACGACAGCTGATCGAGATATTTATAGGCTTCATTTAAAACGTTATCCGTTTTTTCTATCAGAAAATAAAACTGAGATTCGGTATATTCCGGATTAACCTTGATATCAGGCTCGAGACCTACACCGTTAAAGCTCTCTCCGCTACTCGGCAAATATTCGCCGACAGTAAACTTGACCCTACTTCCATCTTTCAAGTCATAAGAGCGCTGAATAACCGATTTTCCATAGGTCTTTTCCCCTATCAAAATCGCTCTGTTATGCTCTTTAAGGCTACATGCAAAAATTTCGGATGCACTCGCGCTTTTGCCATCAACCAATACCGCAAGCGGCATATCATAATGTTCCTCATCCGATTCGCCGATTGAAATTAGCTTTCCATCCTTATATTTAGCATAAACGCTCGTTGTTTTCGGAAGAAGATAATCGAGCATATAAATGCAAGCATTTATCGTTCCGCCGCGGTTATGCCGAAGATCGATAACAACGCCTTTAACATCGCTTTTTTGGAAATAATCAAGGGCGGCTTTAAACTGCAGATGAGTTTTATTATTGAAGCTTAAAACCTCAATTCTACCGAATTTTCTATTCTCTGAAAGGTACGCAAAAACCGACTGGATATCCGAAGCTCCGCATTTAACCTCAAGCTCGAGCAGCTCGCCGTTTCTATTGATTTTAAGGTTATTTTTCTTACCTTCTGCTCCTGCGATACTCGCTGTCGCTTCTTCATATCCCATTTCCAAAACGTCTTTTCCGTTAACGTGGGTTATGATATCGCCCATTTTGATTCCTGCTTTGTCTGCGGGGCCATTTTCATAAATTCGCCAGATGTATATTCCCTCGGTTGTATTAATAGCTACGGCGCCAATCCCGAAGTTTTCTCCTGCGAGCCTATCGGCCTCCGTTGAGGCTATCTCCTTTGGATAATAGCTCGAATATGGGTCTCCAATTCCCTCAACAAAGCCTTCTGTTATAGCATCCGAAACAGCCTTTTCATCG
>JAZORV010000323.1:0-2965 GCA_045656785.1 Acutalibacteraceae bacterium
CTTAATTATCTTTGAAAGCGGGACGGAATATTCCGTTTTCATAGGGCTTCCCTCCTATACTATTTATAATTTAACTACATTATACTATAAAAATTCTCAAATTAATAGATGTATTTTCAACTTTTTTTAATTTTTTCTTGAAAAATTTACGCTTTGGCTTTATAATATCCTTATATAATTATGTATATATACAAATTTGGAGGTTATTTAAGAAATGAAACTCGGAATCGTTGGTTTGCCAAACGTTGGTAAATCTACTCTTTTTAACGCAATAACATCTGCGGGCGCGCAATCTGCTAACTATCCTTTCTGCACGATTGAGCCAAACGTTGGAATGGTTTCTGTTCCCGACGAAAGACTTGACAAGCTTGCAGAAATGTATGACCCTGATAAATTCACCCCTGCAACGATCGAATTCGTTGATATTGCAGGTCTTGTTAAGGGAGCATCAAAGGGCGAAGGCTTAGGAAACAAATTTCTCTCTCACATTAGAGAAGTTGATGCGATAGTTCACGTTGTTCGCTGCTTTGATGATACAAACATCGTTCACGTTGACGGCTCTATTGACCCCGAGAGAGATATCGAAACCATTAATCTCGAGCTTATCTTCTCCGACATGGAGATGGTTGAAAACAGAATCGCCAAAGTTTCGAAGCTCATGAAGGGTGATAAATCCTTAGCCGCCGAGGTTGATTTTCTTAAGAGACTTTACGATCACCTTGAATCAGGTCTCCCTGCACGTTCCTTAGATAAGACCGACGATGAAGAAGGCTATATGAAGGATGTTGCGCTTCTTTCTTCAAAACCCGTTATTTATGCTTGCAATATGAGCGAGGATGATTTCTCTTCGGGCGTTGATTCTAACCCATATTTTAAAAAGGTTGAAGCCTTAGCGCTTAAAGAAAATGCTGAAACCCTCCCCATCTGCGCAGAATTAGAAGCCCAGATTTCGGAGCTTTCGGAGGATGAAAAAGAACTTTTCTTATCCGAGCTTGGTCTTGAACAATCAGGTCTTGAGAGGCTTATCAAAAAATGCTATGCTCTTTTAGGCCTTATATCTTATCTCACAGCAGGAAAACCCGAAGTTAGAGCATGGACTATTACTAAAGGAACAAAAGCTCCGGGAGCTGCAGGAAAAATCCATTCAGATTTTGAAAGAGGCTTCATCAGAGCAGAGGTTGTTTCATTCGATGATCTTATGGCTTGCGGAACAATGGCTGCCGCAAAAGAAAAAGGCCTCGTTAGAAGCGAAGGCAAAGAATACGTTATGCAAGATGGCGACATCGTTTTGTTTAGATTCAATGTTTAAAAAATTCTAAATTTAGGAGAACGGTATAATGATTTGGCATAGTTCCGACGTTGAAAACGTATTGATCGAGCTCAATACCAACCTGCAATCCGGTTTAACAAACGAAGAAGCGCGACTTCGATTAGATCGCATAAACGAAAAAATAAAAATAAAGGAATCTAAAGCCTCTTTTATCGCTTATTTGGCTGAGGAAATCAAAAGTCCGATTTACATAGTAATGTTCGTTATGGTGTTTATTGCTTTCCTTTTCCATTTTATTTTCGGTTCTTTCAGTTGGTCTGAAGCTTTAGTAATCCTAATGTTAACAATTTTAAAGCTTTGCTCTGCTGCATTTGTTAAGTTGCATTATCTATATGACATCAATCGCAGCAAAACAGAGGAAAAATCAACCGTTACCGCCCTTAGAAACGGAGAATCCGTGAAAATTAATTCGAATAATATTGTTCCGGGTGATATTATTTATGTTACGGCGGGCGATTATGTTCCGGCTGATGCAAGGCTAATCAAAATTAACGAGCTTCATTGTGACGAATATAATATAACGGGAGAAACCGTTCCCACGCAAAAAAACACCTACGTTTCCCTCCAAGATATTGCTCCGATTGAAGATAGAGCTAATATGATCTTCGCAGGCTCACACGTGCTTTCGGGAAGCGGAGTAGCAGTTGTCACAGAGGTTCTTGACTACACCGAATATAGCAAAAAGCTTTTAGCCGAAAAGGACGATAACGAATACACTCTTCCTCTCGAAACTCGCCTTTCTCAGCTTGGTAGACTTTTAAATATTGTTCTAACTCTTGTAACGGTAGTTATTTTTATTCTCGGCTTAATTGTGAATCTCATAAATGCTCATTCTTTCTTAAATTCCTTTTTCAGTGCATTTTTCTCCTCAGCTGCATTAAGCCTTGCTTTTTTGCCAACAATCATTCCCCTCGCCGCTACGGCATCTGTTTCGCGCGGAATAAGGCGAATGAAAAAAGATGGTATATCGATATTTGATCCTAAATCAATTGATAAAATCGCAAAGCTTGACGTTATCTGCGCGGATAAAACGGGTCCCTTCACCCAAAGTAAAATGATTTTGACACAAATGTTTGATGGATTCCGATTAGTAAATATTACAAACGATCCATTAGAGGACGACCTTAAATATCTTTTGAGAATTGCAGCTCTCTGTTGCGATGGCGAAGTTAAGATTGTTAGCGGAAAGAGATTGGAAGAAGGAGATTCAACCCAGACCGCTATACTTGCCGCTTCTATGGATCATATAGGGCTCAGCAAATACGATCTCGACAACATATATCCGCGAATGGCGGAGCTTCCCTTTGATTCCGACAGAAAACTTATGACCACTGTTAATCTTATCGATGGAAACGCCTATGCAATTGTAAGAGGCGCTGTCGATGCCTTAGCTCCAAAATGCTCGGGAAATTGCGATGTTTTTATTTCTGCAGCAAATGAGATGAGCGAAAACAATCTCAGAGCAGTCGGCGTAGCAATAAAGCCGATTGATGAATACAGCCCTGACCTTTCCCCCGACGAGCTCGAACGCGATTTGAATTTTGTTGGCATTCTCGGCCTTGCAGACCTTCCTCGCTTAGATTCAAAAAAGGCGGTTAAGGATTGCCAGAAAGCAGGAATGAAGGTTATTATGAT
>JAZORV010000324.1:0-12331 GCA_045656785.1 Acutalibacteraceae bacterium
AAAGCACCATCAACACCATAGCAATGATTAAGCGCTTTTGAAATTGTTGATTTGCTCACGCCTGTTAATTTTTGATTTTGGTCTTTTTCCATAAAATCAACCTTGTTTTTTTGTGTATTTTGCACATTAACAGAAACTTCAGAATTTTATAAAATTAATTTGTGGATATAATGGGAAAATACCCTTGCGATTCATTATACAACAGAAAGCGACGTGGTGTCAATGGAAAAAGTTAGAGTCGGTATTTTTGGCCTTTCGAGGGGATTGAATTATTTTGACCCTATCAGGGTTCAGCCGAATGCCGAGCTGGTTGCGGTATGTGATAACAGAGAAAAAGCTTTGGAAGCGGCGAAAAATGACGCCGAAAAGAAAGGCTTCAGCGTTGAGGTATTTAATAATTTCGATGATTTTATAAATTATGATATGGATGCGGTTATTCTTTGCAACTATGCAGACGACCATGCAAGGTTTGCCATTATGGCAATGGAAGCAGGCAAGCACGTAATGTGCGAGGTATTGCCCGCCACAAGCTGCGCCGAGGCAATAGAGCTGATAGAGGCAGTAGAGAGAACCGGAAAGTTTTATTTTTATGCCGAAAACTATTGTTATATGAAGGTACCATTTGAAATGTGGCGGCGATATAAACTTGGTGACATTGGTGAAGTGCAATATGCCGAGGGAGAATATATTCATCCTGCAGGGAAAATTTCAGAAACTAACGCTCTTACTAACAACCAAGACCCCAAGCATTGGAGAATGAGAATACACCCCAATTTCTACTGTACCCATTCCGTGGGTCCACTTCTTACAATAACGGGACTTCGTCCAAAAAGTGTAGTAGGCTTTAACACTAACCCTGGGTTGCGTGGCAAACCCGTGGGAATAGAAATGGTAACTCTCGAAAACGGTGCAATTCTCAGAAGTGTTCACGGTGCCTTCAGGCATCACTCCATAACGTATCAGATAAACGGAACATTTGGCACATTTGAGGCAAACTGGAAATCCGAAATCGGAGTTACCTTGCACCCGGACCCCGAGGTCGAGGGAAGCGTCGATTATTATGTGCCCGATTTCCCGATTGAAAACGAGCGCGGGCAACAGATAGAAACCCATCACGGCTCGGTTTATTATCCAACACATTTCTTTGTTGAAAAGATACTGGGAAATAAGGCGGCGGATGAATGGCTTATAGACGTTTATCTCGGAGTTGATATGATGCTCTGCGGGCTTATGGCTCAGCGATCGGTTATTAACGGAAACGTATCTGTTGAAATACCGGATTTTCGTTTAAAAGAAGCAAGAGATAAATATAGGAATGATTTTGAAACGCACATGAAACCTATGCCATATAAGGAGGAAGACAGATGAAAAAACTAATTTCACTTTTGCTTAGCGTTGCTATAATGCTGTCTGCATTAATGGCAGCGGCACCTGCTGTGCTTGCGGCACAAACAGAAGGGAAGAACCCCTTCGAGCATTGGATGCAATCTGATATTGATGCAGGTAAGCTCAATTTTTCTGTTGAAGATGGATATGAAATTGTAACTATTGATTCAGGAAACGGCTCCGCCAAAGGTTGGGGTGTGGACACTGCTACAACTGCCGGTGAAATCGAGTATGATTTGAGAATCGATAAAAACTATGGTTCAGACGACAATAACTTTATTGTTTATTTTAACGGCGGCAACACCGACCCCTCCAACACATCGGGCACAAAACTGCAAATGATGTATAAACCCAATTTTAAAAAGTTCGTTGCTCAATTTTCGGGTGGCGCATCTTTAGCAAAGCCGATTGCTATTTCCGAAATGTGGGATGGCAAAACAATAGATGATTACGTTGAGAACGATGAATGGTATGGTAAACATGGCGTTCATCCTATGACCGTTGGCGCTTGGTATACCGTTAAGTGGACTTGGAACGAAACCGAAATTGTGGGTTATCTTAACGGAACCGAAGTCTTAAGAGGCGATCTTTCGGCTTACGACTATGATTTTTCAATTGGAACAATTCGCTTTTCAAACTACAATTCAAAAGTCAGTTTGCGTAATATCAAATTAGATTTTCCCAAGGAGCCCGAGGTTGACGAAACCGCCTTCGCAGATTGGGACCTTTCCACCAACTGGAATCTCAGCCTTGAGGGCGAGGATACGGTTGCAAATCCTATATCCGCAGGCAAGGGCTTTACCCTTAAAGAAAACACCGAAGCTCGTGAACTTTCTTTTGATTTCAGACTCAATGAGTTCGGCAATCCCCACGACGGAAACGTGGGAGTGTTATATTATCTGGCCTCAGGTTATCGCTTCTTCTTTGAATATAATCCCGTTGCTAAGTATTATCAGATAAGAAGACTCAATTCTTATGGCTATGACGAAAACTATCTTGCCAAAACAGAAAATATCACTCTGGATAAGACAACCTACCACACAATGAAGGTGGTTGTAAGGGATAATCAACTTGAAATGCACGTTGACGGCAATTTGGTTTGTTCTTCCACCAATACCTGCGGAGAGTCTCTCGGCAACGCCAAATTCAGAGTAAGCAGTTACAACGTCGCTCCAACAATCAAGAACGTGTTGCTTGTCGTTCCGAAGGTTGATGAAACCGCCTTCGCAGATTGGGACCTTTCCACCAACTGGAATCTCAGCCTTGAGGGGGAGGATACGGTTGCTAATCCTATATCTGCAGGAAAGGGCTTTACCCTTAAAGAAAATACCGAAGCACATGAACTTTCTTTTGATTTCAGACTTAACGAATTCGGCAATCCCCACGACGGCAACGTGGGAGCATTATATTATCTTGCTTCCGGTAACCGCTTCTTCTTTGAGTATAATCCCGTTGCAAAATACTATCAGATAAGAAGACTTGACGCCCATGGCAACAATATGAATTATCTTGCCAAAACCGAAAACGTCACCCTGGATAAGACAACCTACCACACAATGAAGGTGGTTGTGAAGGATAACCAACTCGAAATGTACGTTGACGGCAGTTTGGTTTGTTCTGCAAACAACACTTGCGGAGAAACTCTTGGCAACGCTAAATTCAGAGTTAGTAGCTACAACGTAGCGCCCACAATCAAAAACGTAAAAATGGTGGCTCCCGTTATCGATAAATCTGCATTCGATTGTTGGGATACCAACGGTTGGACTCTCGGCTTAGACGGTGAAGAAACCATAGCCACAAGAGTTAGTCAAAACGCAGGAGCTATAGGTATGCCCCTGAAGGGTGTATCCACAAGCCGCGAAATGTCCTTTGATTTCAAAATCAACAGCATCATTTCCACCAGCGATAACAACGTAGGTATATTATATTATCTGCCCTCAGGCAACTATTTCTTCTTCGAATATTGTCATACAGGCAAATATTTCCAGATTCGCAGATTGGGTTCTGCAACCGATTATCTCGCTAAAACCGAAAATCATCAGCTTAGCCTTAATAAATGGTATACGATGAAGGTTTCCATAGCCGAAAACAATCTGCAAATATTCATAGACGATGAGTTGGTTTGTTCTGCAAATAACACCTGCTCAGAAGTATTTGGCGAAAGTCAATATAAAATTAGCGCCTATAATCTTATACCTTCCGTAAAAAACATAAAACTTGATAATATCCTCGTGGATGAAGGTAATCTTCAATATCCCGATTGGAACATTAAAGATAAATACAGAGTTCAGACCGTTGATGACGTTCAGGAAGTTTACGGCTTTACTTATGCCAGTGAGAATATTGATTTGTTGGCGGCCACAACCCACGACACAGTTCAGTTTGGAATGAGGGCCGACGGTTTCGAAACTCAGAAAAACATATATGAAAACACCTACCAAGGCAATCCCGTTGAGCATTCGGAATTCGGTGTGTATTATCAATCCGCAGGCGGCAATAAATTAATCTTCCGCTACAACAAGATTACTTCCGCTTGGGAAATTGTTCGCAACAATAACCTTGACAATTCCAAAACCGTTTTAGCAAGTAAAGCCGCCGAAATAAACGGTGGTCAATGGTACGATATCAAAGCGGTATTTAAGAGCGACGTAATCGAAATGCATGTAGACGGCGAAAAGATGCTCACTTGCGCTAATAATTTTGAAGATTTTTACAGCGGCAGAATCGCTTTGTATTCCTACGGAATCAAACCTTCCTTCCGAGGAATGAAACTTTCGGGCGGAAGCAATATAAACGACTATGCCGATAACTACGATTTGGATTTCAACTTTGATGCCGAAAAATCAACAACAGGCTTTACTGCAGAAAATGGCTCGGTTTCTTACAATTCCGCCGATACGAGTCTTGTGTTTAATATAATAGGTGAAAACGCTACCCTCACTTCTCCCATAATAAAAATTCCTGCAAGCCGTGAAGGTGTGGTAGAGGGCTATCAATACAGAGCCATTCTGCCCGAAAGAAACAGTATTCTGCTGTATCTTAAAAACAATACTTCGGCAAATAAATTAAAGGTTGATTTCGATTTAAGCACAACTAATAAGTATTATGATAATCAATCAGTTACAATAGATATCGAGCCTAATTCAGGCTACAAGGCATATCTTGTAAATCTTTCGTTAGCAGGCACCTTTGCAGGTGAGCTCCGTGGTTTCCGCCTGAAGCCTATAGGCGCCACCGCAGGCAGTATAGAGCTTGGTTCTATTCGTTTTGAAAGGGAAACCGACCTTTCTTATGATTATGCCGGTTCTGTTTCTTCTTGTATTGCAGATGAAAAGGCAGAAACCATAACGATAAATGGTACACTTGATTCCAAATATTCCGGTAAGACAGTTACACTTTACGAAACAACAATATATAACCCTTATGTTCAACTCATCGAGGACGAAATCCTCACTACAACCAAGGCAGATGGCATTTCCTTCACATTTACTATTCCCTTGAAGAATGCCGAAAGAAATGATATAAGCCGTCTTAGTTCTCTCTTCATTGTGGCGGTAGATGGCGTTAAGGTATCAAGCCGTTTCACAGTTGATAACTTTGAAGATTTCAAGAACAATCCTTATGCGAAAACCTTAGATAATGCAATAAATCAGAAAAATATAGTAAACGTATCCGATTACGGTGCAGTTGGTGATGGTTTTACCAACGATACACCTGCAATTCAGGCAGCTATTGATGATGTTGTTGCTATGGGTGGCGGTGTAGTAGTTATCCCGGGTGACACCTCTACTCAATATGGAAAGCGATATTCCTGTACCAGCATAATGATTCGTAATGCAGAGAATATTGAGCTCCGTATAGAAAAAGGAGCAACTCTTTTGCAGAGTCAGACTGAAACGGATTACGAAGCTATCTATGAAAAATGGGCGGCAGGTGATTGCATTAAGGGTGGTTGCTCTTACTGTAAGCTTTCTTATGGACACAACCATCCTCAGTCAGTATTTGATAATCCTTGGGCTCACATCGCAATTTCGACCCACTATCCCATGCTTTATTTAAGAGAAGTAAAAAATGTAAAAATCACCGGTGGTGGTACACTTCGCGGAGATGATAGAGGTAGTAACTGTGAGAATACCTCAAATGGTGGCGACCCAAGACTTTGGGAAGGCTGTAATAGCCGACTTCATACCGTTCTTTTAGGCGGCTACAAAGTTGATACAGCCGAAATTTCAAATCTGCTTATTAAAAGATGTAACTGCTATAATTTATCTATTAGTCAACAAAAGAATGTATATGTTGGTAATGTAGCTATGGTTGAAGCCACTTGTAGTTCTAGCGATGGTTATGCCGCAGGAACAGGTGGTGTCGTTGAAAGAATGTTCTCCTATGTAAACGATGATGCTATGAAGGTTAGTTCCAGCGGTAGATTCGACCCAAGAAATCATCTTTGGAGATATTCAGCCGAAGACACCGACGACGTTTCAACCCAGAATGCAATCATCAGATACTGTAACGTGTCCGGCGGTTGGGGTATGACCTTCATCAACTGGTCTGCCGGTAAGATTGACTATAGCAAGTGTGGTATTCGCAACATTGAAATCCACGATAACACCTTCTCGGGTTACCGAGGCTCATTCGGTCATTGGGATGATTCCGACCCCAACGGAGTAGGTGGAGGATGCTCTACCGATGTTTATATGCATAACAACTATTATCCCTTCCAGATTAACGGAAGCTTGCATTCTGCCACCAACTTTATTACTGACTTAGGCATACCGGTCAATGCAAGAGCTTTTAAGCAAGGTAACTTCGAGCATCCGCTTTTCGGACAGGAAGGCTATGAGGATGCTTATGCAGGTCTTGCCAACTGGTCGTATAGCGGAAATGTTGGTGTAATCACTGAAAGTGCAGAAAATCACTATGGTTATATCAAAGATGGTGGTAAACTTTATCAGGGCTTATACGTTTCTGCTGCAAAGCATAGAATTGGCATTGATACAAAGCTTGTTTCAGGTTCTGCCACGCTTTATGTTGCTAATGCAAGAACAGGTAAAGTATTGGCACAGAAAGATATAGCTATCTCCGACGGCTTCGTCACCAATTATATGGCATTCAATGTAGAAAGTGCCGACGATTACTATTTAGGAGTTGAGCTGGCAGAAGGCACAGATGCAGAAGTTTATATCGATAATGCCCAGCTTGACCCACCCATTGTTCCCGATAACCCCTACAAGGGAGAATTTACTCCTGATGCGGGATATGTAGAGAACTTCAAGGGCAGAGATGTTAATGTTCTTCTTTGGAAGGAGCATGGTGCTGAGGGCACCTTCGATAGTGTCGACAATGCTCTTATTACCGAAAATTCCAGCATTGTGGGCTATGGACAGATTGGAACCAACGATGCGATACTCTACAATAATGTAGAAGGTAATATAAATTCAATTTATTCTGTTGGTGGTGATACTGATAAGGGATATCAAGCCTTCCGTTCGGCAACTCAAGCTGCATTTACCAACAGCCTGCTCAACACCAATCTTTGGAATATAGACAATTCCGACGTTATTCGTATAAGCGATAACAATGTTGGATATGGCAGAAATTCAGAGGGCTTCTACACCTATTATCAAAATGCAGAGGGACAGCATACAATAAGCGCACAAGGATTAGAAAACTATACCCGCCGCGGTCAGTTTGAATATTACTTCCCAGAGGGTGCAACGGTTTACAATTTAGTTATAGGTGGTCATAAAATCGAGGGTCTTCGTTTCGGCTCTTACGATATTTACGCTGCAAATAGTAAGGAAACCCTGTATAATGCTGAAAGCCTTGTATATTCCTACAATGATAATGTGGTTAGGGATTACCTAAGCCTCACCGACCCTTCGCTTCAGGTGTACAACATTCCCGAGGGTCTTAGTGCAAAGTATTTTGCAATAGTTATCTATTCATCCTGCTCCAGCGACCTTTCAAAGCATGGTAGTTACAGCGTAGATACCTGCGGTGCAACAAGAATTTCGGCTTTGCAATTATTCGGAACTATCGGCATTAAGCGCAAAGTAGAATTCTCCGATAGAAGCGGAAATATTATCTATACCGCCTCCGTCAATGAAGGTGAGACGCTGGCAGATGCAGATATTTCGGCTGCCGAGAAGCTCCTTCCCAACGTTTTCGGATATGATAAGATGACCGATGAAAACGGAAATATCGCCTGGAGCGAGGACGTATCTGCTCCCATCACCTCAGATATCGTTTTCCGCGCGCTTTATAAAAAATCCGAAACAACCTATGAGCTTATTATCGAAAAAGCCGATGGCACTTCTGAAACTCAGCATCCTCGCTTCGATGATAAGATTCAAATAACCGATTCAGATGCAAAATATTGGAAATTAAAGGATTCTGATTTTATTATCGCGGTTGCCAAAAACGGAGTCAGCAGTTTTTATGCCTTTGGAAATGCTCATATCGTTGAAGGTTTAGAGGAAGCTCCGAAGACTTTGAGCGTTGAATTCGTTAGAATGGAAAACGGAACCGAAGCGAACGGTAAACGCACCTTAACCGTCCTTGCCCACGTTAATAACCCCGAAGGAAAGGCGATAAAACGCGTCGGAGTGGCGTTCCTTTCTAAAACAAAGTATGACTCGCTTTCGGATAAAAACGTTTGCTGGAAGGATGCTTTCGCCGACGGCGCGATTCCGATAGGTTATGTTGAGGGAAGCGTTACCAACTTTATGATAACTCTCAAAAACATATCGGCAACTTCAAACGTTACAAGATATGCTCAAGCCTTCGTTGAATTTTCCGATGGAAGCGTTCTGATTTCGGAAAACCCGGTTCATTATGAGTTTCCCGAGATAGCTTAAGGAGGAGTAAAAATGAAAAAAGAATATATTTCTCCCGAAATCAAATTTATCGGGGCGCTTAAGGATGATTATCTGGCGCTCAGCCTCGTTTCCGTCCTCGATGGCGAGGGAGGCTGGCAGGATTCCTCGGCGGATGATATCTTCGGTGAAGAAGAATAATTAAATAAGGCTTATTTAAAAGCAGAAAAGGGATAGACCACAGCGGTCTATCCTTTTTTTGTAATTTTTAGCGGTTGACATAAGAGGAAAATTATCATATAATAAATATATATGTTTAAATTTGGGTTTAAAACGTTTAATGGTATATATTAAAATTGTTCAGAGAGGAAGAAAAGCATTGGCGAAAAAAGATAAAAAGCATCATCACCATCATCATTATCATTCCACAAGGAACGAGATGAACGATTCGATGGTTATGGGGCATAGATCTTCTAAGGATTCGGAGCATAATCACGTTATAATAATCATTATCGCTGTTATTCTTGGCATTTTGCTTTTGGCGCTTGTCGGAATGTCCTTCGGGGCGTTGAATTTTGGCGAGGGTGGTGGACTCAGCGAAAACACCATCAGCTCAATCAAGGCGGATGCCGAAAATAAGCGCAAGGAAACCGCGAAGGAGGTTCGTTTCGAGACCGAAACTGCCCCCTGGTTTTACGTTGATAACCGCAACCGCCTTTATTTCGATGCCGATGCGCACGAGAAATACTATGCAAGCAAGGATTATAAGGGCGATTTTTCGGATAGAGAAACCCTCAAAATCCCAACCTATTTTGATAATATAAAGGTTTCTGTTATCAATGGTGAAACCTTTTCGGAAGAAAACAGCTACATCAAAAAGGTTATAATTTCGGATGGCGTTGAGGCTGTGGGCGCAGGCGCATTCAAGGGCTTCAAGAGCCTTCGCAGCGTTATCGTTCCCTCCTCTGTTACAAGGGTTATGGGAGACGCTTTCCACGATACACCGTGGTATAGAGCGCAGGAAGCGGAGTTCGTTATCGTTGGCAACGGAGTTCTTATCAAATATAACGGAATCGACGATAAGCTCGCCATTCCCAAAACTATTAAATCTCTCGACTGTATGGTTTTTTCGGAAAATGAAACCGCGGAGGAAATTTATATTCCCGCTTCCGTTACCTATATCGGAGATGCGGTCTTCAAAGAATGCCGCGCAAAGAAGATAGATATTCCCGCATCTGTAACCTCTATTGCAAACGATGCCTTCGAGGATAGCGAATATATTAAGCAATACAAGGGCAAAAATCATATCGTAGGCAAGGGCTGTATGATATCCTATGCTGTTGAAAACAGTGTTATCCATATTCCGAATGAGGCTTTCCAGCTTTCGGGTCTTGATTTTGAAAACAGAGGAGACGGCATCTCAATCCATATCGGAGAGAACGTTAATTCAATTTCGGATTTTGAGTCGCTCGGATATTTTGAAGAGTTCAAGGTTGATATAGATAATCCTTATCTCTCAACTTATGAAGGCGTTTTATACAGCAAGGATAAAACTATAATTTACAGATACCCCGTTTTCTCGGATGAAACCCGATTTGAAATCCATCCGCTGACTGTAAGAATCAGCAGCGAGGCTTTTTCCGCAACAAAGCTCGAGTATATTCAGCTTTCAGATAAGGTTGTTCAGATTGATGACCGCGCTTTTACGGATTGCTCCGAATTAAAGCTTTTGAGAATGCCCGATTCCACCACCGTTCTCGGAACGAGCCTTTTCAGAAACTGCGTTTCCTTGGAAAGCTGTGAGCTTTCTGATAAGGTTACAACCGTTCCCCACGGTATTTTCTCGGGTTGCGAATCGCTTGAGGAGCTTTATATCCCCGATACCGTTCGCGAAATCAAGGGCAACGCCTTCTGGAATTGCAAAAGCCTTAAAGAGCTTCATATTCCCGAAAGATTAACTAAAATCAACCTTAAGTCCTTCAAGGGCTGCGATATTAAATTCGAGGTTGAGGATGGAAACCGCGTTTATGCGGCGGTTGATGGCAAGCTGACCGAGATTCCCGAGGAGGAAGAATCTATCAACGATGGAGCAACGGTTAGCCAAAAGCAAACAGCTTCGGCAAAAAAATAATAAAAAAGTAAAGCTTCCGATGAAATTCATCGGAAGCTTTCATTTTTTTTACTTCTTTATTCTTTTGAGGATTCGTGAAATTTTATCTTTTAAAGGAGCTTTTCGGATTATAACTCTTGCAACCCTTTCGCAGGAGTTCGCCGATTCATAGGTGATATACTTATTTGCAAAGTTCTTTCTTCTGCGCTCGCTTTCCTTCATCGCTTTTTCGGGATTTTCGAGGGCGGCAAAAAGCTCATCGTTAGTATAAACGAGGGCGCCCGGTGCTTCTTTTTCGATATCGAAATAAGTTCCTCTCAGGCTGTCTCTGTAATCCTCGATATCGTGGATATAGAAAAGCATGGGCTTATTTGTCATCGCATAATCGAAAAGGGCGGAGGAGTAATCGGTTATAAGAGCATCCGAAACGATATAAAGGTCCTCAATAGAAGGATATTTATTCATATCGAAGATAACCTCGTTATCCGCGGGGATGGTATAGCCATCTGCGGCGAAGTAATGAACCCTTATGAGCAGAGCGTGGGTATCGCCGAGCTCTCGGCGAAAACGCTCGATATCGAGCTGCATATCGAATTTGTTTCTTATTCTCCAGGTTGGAGCATAAAGCACGATTTTTTTATCCTTCGGTATGCCCATCTCGGATTTCAGCTTCGCAACCTTTTCCTCATCGGGATTAAGAAGAGCATCGGTTCGGGGGTATCCCGTTTTTAAGGTTTTAACGGATATTCCGAAGCAATCCTTAACCTTGTTCTTCATAAATTGGCCTTGAACAACAAGGTAATTCCAACGCGAATTTCTCGCTATATATTCTTGCCTTGAGCCTTCTGTCGGGAATTCTCCCGGAACCTCGAGGCCGAAGGTTTTAAGAGGAGTTCCGTGCATGGTCTGAATTTCTATCTGACCTTTTCTCTTAACGTAATTCTTCGGGAAGTTAACGTTATTAATAAGGAATTTCGCAGTTGCGAGATAATGATAATATTCCAAAGAGCCATAGCGCACGCGAATGCCCTTTCCCTTGATGGGATAGTGCGCATCCTTCAGCGCCCAGATGCATTCATATTCGGGATAATGCTTATCGATGTATTCATAAATGGCTCTGGGGTTACAGCTGTATTTATCACCCCACATAGATTCGAAAATTATCCTCTTCGGGTTAATTTCTTCTTTTCTGAAAAGCTCGTAATTTTCTTTTATGAGCGCGTTTCTTTTGGATGGGGTGTTTTGCTCCTCGCTCCAGGTCGCCCAGGTGCGGATGGAAGCAACGTTTTTGAAAAGATTGAAAAATCTTATCATAATATTATCGATTTCGAGCTTTTTGTTTATCGCCTTTTCTGCAAAAAGCGGCACCAAGGCTTCGCTATCGTTATTGCCTTTAAGCCTTATTAAAAGGGGCGTTTGCATTTCGTGCAGATTTTTCAAAATCTTTTCGTTAGCAAGGTCAAGGAGGAAATTTACGTCGCCTTGGAATTCCTCGATATTCGGGCGCCTAAGCTTCAAGCGATAAAAATTACGGGTCACGTTATCGATGAACCCAAGCTCTGCCGAGGCTAAGCCCTTAAGGGTCTCCTCTTTTGCGAAGAGGGTTGTTTTGAATTTAAAGGCGGTTGGCTCGGCATCGTCAATTTTTATGGTTTTGAGCATTGCAAGGGCGGGCAAAAGGGTAATCTCGGGCATGAGATTTTTAACAGATGAAAGCAAAATAAAGCCCTTTGAGGCTTCAAGCACAGAGCTTTGAGCCTGCCCGAAGAGAGGGAGCTTTTCTCCGTTTTTCTCATAAAGTAAGCAATGCTTATCCTTTTGCGCGATGGCTTCAATCGGCAAGGAGAAGCGCTTGGCTTCGTTCTTTTCAAAGCTTGCGGTTTCGCCCGTTTGCTGATTTTTGATGTAGAGCGCATCGGCAGAATCGGTTGTTTCGATTATCAGAGAATCGTCCTTAATCTCTGCTTTCTGGAGCAAAGCCTCTGCTTTTTCTATTAATAATACAACGTCTCCGTTA
>JAZORV010000325.1:0-9543 GCA_045656785.1 Acutalibacteraceae bacterium
TTTTCAAACGAATCTAATTTCCCATCGTTATTAAAATCAAATAAATCTCCAAATAATCCCATAGTTATTCTCCTTTATGCTATTTGCCAAACAAAGGTTACGGTGTCGGTGGTATCAATATCATCCGGCTCAATATCAAGACTAAATGGTGCTTCTGCGCAGGCTTTCATACAGGTATCTTCCATATCATACCTCGTTCTTGAATAGATATTTAATTCGCCCCAATTATAGTCGATATTTACGAGTTCGCCGAGTTTGGCGCCTGTTGCCTCACACAAAATCTCGGCTTTCTTCTTTGCGTTTATTGTAGCACTTTTAAGAAGTGCTTCGTTTACTGCAGAAGGTTCCTTAACCGTAAAACTAATCGATAGTTCGGGTTCGGCTATGCAACCGGCGATTGTTCCAAGAGCCTTGGATAATAACTTTGTATCAAAATCAAAGGACACTTTTAATCGGTGGTTTACCACATATCCGTTGAAAACACGATAATAGTTTCCATTTCTATCTTTCTTGCTTTCGTAATCGGTTCTCACGTTAAAATCGGTTGTTTTTACCGATTCCTTTTCAAACCCGATAGTCGATAAGCTTTCGTTAATGTGATCAATCCTGCTTACCGCTTCACGCATAGCAGTTTCGTAATCGTGATTTCTAGTTTCGAGCGACATTGATAAAACAACATAATCTGGTTTTACCGATACGTTTCCTACGCCTTTAACTGTGATTGTTTTCATTTTCCTTCTCCTTAAAATTTATTTTACATACCAAAGAAATAAAGAACGCCGTATAAAAGACCTAATAAACCAAAGAAAGTGAACATTTTCAAAACTCCTTTTCCTTTTATGTCTTAATTTTAGCACAGGCAGTGTCCCATAAAACGGACTTCAAACGACGAAAATGAAAAAGTCAAGTTTGCCGCTTATTTTTAATTTGCGTAACCATCTCCATATGAGCAGATATATTGGTACACATAGAAATGATGAAGCCTCCACCCGGGCTTGAACCGAGTGGAGGCTGAATTTCTGTGATTATGTGTATATTAATTCATTATATATTATTTCGTTTGCGCGGTGGCGGATGTTGTTCATGCGGCGGACCCATTCCATTTGGTTTTGGGCTTTTAGCTGTTCGGTGATGCCTTCGCGGGCTTTCCTTTGATTTACCAACTCAGAAAACATTTCTTCCGCATGTTTGTTAATTTCGGCGAGGTGGGTGTAGAGGGTGCCATTTATTATTAGTTTGGTGTGTAGTAGTTTCTTGTGTTCGCGGATATAGGAGAGATGACGTTCGCCCCATATACCGATATTTATTTCGGGGAGTTTCAGGCACGGGATGTAGTAATCGCCGTCGCGTTCATACCATAATTCGTTGCTTTCATCGTAGATATATTGTTCCATTATTACGCCTCCTTGAGTAAGTCCGTAAAGGGTGAGTCTTCGGATACGAATGTACCGTAGGTGAAATTGGCTCCGAGACGGAAGCCCATAATGAAACTATCAAGGTTGGATTCTCCGTTGACTATGCCCCAAGCGTTGCAAAAATTGAGGAATTTCTTTTTGCTTTCGCCCGACAGGTGCTCGGTTAGGAAGTCCTCGTTTAGCATCAATACCTCCATTTGCTTTTGCACCGTTTTATTCTCTTTGGTGCTACGTGCCTGCGGATCGAGATTGCCGTAATAAAACTCTTCAATAAAGTTTGCCATAAAATTACCTCCTTTGCCTTTATTGTAGCAAAGGAGGTTTCCTTTTACGAATGTGCGGAATCAAAATCGGCAGATTCGCTTTTACCGGTTGTGTTGTTTGGAACAATATGGTATAATTAGGAAAAAGTCGAATTGCTTCATTATAAAAGCTAAGGGGTGTTCACATGGGAAGAAAATCTATTAAAGAGAATAAAAACGTTTATCAAGAGGCACGAGATGAACTTGATTGGAGCCGCGAAAAAGCAGCGGATGAAATTGCGAAAATAGAAAACGGCAAATATAATTATCTTGACAAATATCGTTTGGTTAAAATTGAAGAAGAAACGGTAAAAATACAGCCGGAAGATATTGTTGCGCTATCTAAGGCATATAAAAAACCTGAACTCAGAAATCACTATTGTTGTCATCATTGCGACATTGGTAAAATTGATGCACCGGAAGTTATTTATGATAACGTTCATGAAATACTAGTAAATATGTCCGTTTCATTGGAATCAGTTAATTCAAAGAAACTTCGTTTAATGGAAATCCTTGCAGACGGCAAAGTTGATGATACGGAAATCGCCGACCTGAATAGAATTCTTGAAGAACTTGAAAGAATATCAATGACAGTTGAAGCAATTCAACTTTGGTGTGAGAAAGTTAAACTTCTCAAGGTCGAAAACAATTAAATACATATATAATCGCACGGCGTTAGGGCTTAAAAACCTTGACGCCGTTTTTTATTTTGCTTTTTTAGCACAAATAGACCCCGTTAAGTTGCTGATGTGATGATTTTTCTTTTTGCATGGGTGCGGTATGATAATTATGCAATCAGAAATTGCAGAGAACAAATGGGAGGTGGTTATTTTGACCGTAAAAGAAAGAATATTAGCTTTACGATTACTTGAGAAGCAAAAGAAAAAACCTGAGGTTGCCAAGCAGGTTGGATTCAAAATCACAATGAAAGAAAAAGTTTAAAATATTCAATTTATAAGGAGTGACTAAAATGGAGATGTTTGAGAGATTCAATACGGTTATTGGTGAGGTAATCGGTTGTAACAGTTATGGCTGCTACGTTCGCGACCGCGAAACAGACAGAGTGGTATTTTACTATGGCTGCGGACAGCGCGGTGACAAGGTTCAGTTAACCGTTAAAAAGGTTAACCTTGAAAAAGAACAGGTTACTTGTGTACTCGATTCGGTTTTATCTTATGTCGCCTAATTTGCAAAAACAGGTAAAATACACCAGTTTATTTTGCTTACATAACGATTTATTACAGATATCAATAAGATTACAATATAAATGTAAACACAAGATGTTTACGAAATCCAAAACTAAAAGGAGTTAAAATTATGAAAACAGAAATTATTAAATGCGAACCACCAAAAACAACAAAGAAGAGTCTTTCTAAATACTATGGCAAAGCAAAAGATATGCTTTGCAACGAAAAAAAGTTAGAAAAATTTCTTGTGCGTTTGGAAACCAAATTGAGGAAAATTCCAAAATGCGGCAACAAATTAGCTAATGCTCCAATTTTTGCTTCGTTATTAAATAGCTATTTCCATAAAACATATACTAAAGCTCCAATGGGCACGATTATTGCTGTTTTGGCTGCGCTAATTTATTTGGTTGTACCTGTCGATGTTTTACCAGACTTTATTCCAGGTCTTGGATATTTGGATGATGCTGGCGTAATAGTGGCTTGTTTAGCATTAATCAAATCAGACATTGATGAGTATCAAGAATGGCGAACAGCTAATTCTTAATATAAAACAAGGGAGGTGTTAAAATGTATACAACTGGACAGAAGCCTGGCAAGGGCGATTACGAATGTACTAATTGTGGATTTGTTCTCACTTTAGATGATAACACTGACACATTGCCGCCTTGCCCAAATTGCTCAGAAACCGAATTTGACAAGAAATAAATTCGGACAAAATTTTTAATAAGGAGGTGAAAATCATGCCAAAGCCCATTAAGCCAGGTACAGACAATCAAAAACCCGGCACATATATAGAGGTTGGTCCTCGAGGTGGAAAGGTCGACAACCCTCGTGTTGTTGATATTGGTCCTGGAGATAGACTTCCTCCTACATCCGAATCCGGCAATGGTTGGATTAAGAAATAGCCATTGCTTAAATTGGTCGTGATATTTATGAATCACAGCTACAAAAACTTTTTTCATATACATGAAAAAAACTCCCCGACTACATTTCTGTAATCGGGGAGTCGTTTTAGATATAGAGTTTTACTTTAATATCTTTCCATTTATGCACACGTTGTTTTGTGGATTTGGAATATTTATATTCCTTAGCGTCCTTTTCGGTGAGCGTAAATTCTGCAAAGTTAAAGTAAGCCGGAATTACTTGCCAGACTTTATAGCAGCCTGTGGTGCAATACATCGGGCGATAAGAACAAATTTTAGAACTGTCCTTAATTGTACGCCACTTAGCATTTGCCTTTTTTCTTTAAATTTTATCGAGCAGGTTTATGTAAAACCGCGTTGTATCGAAGAGGGTCTTCAAGGGGATGCGCTCATCGTTTCCGTGGATCATCGCGCGCTCCTCTTTTGAAAGGCGCATGGGCGAAAAACGATAAACGTTATCTGAAATTTCATGATAATGCCTCGAATCGGTTGCCGCCACCATAAGATAGGGGGAGACAATAATATCGCCATAGGTTTCTTCGGTTGTTTCCTTAATAAGCGAGAAGGCGCGGGAATCGATTTTCGAGGTTGCCGAAGGATTATCTCCCCTTAAAACCTTTATCTCGATTTTATCGTTTTTAACGATTTTTTGAAGCCTTTTATTTGCGCTTTCCATCGTGTCGCCCGGGATTAAGCGAGCGTTAAGACCGATGGTGGCGCGAGGGGGGATAACGTTAAAGGTCTCGCTGCCTTGCATCTGGGTTAAAGCGATGGTCGTTCTGAAAAGGGCGTTAAATTCTCCGCCAAGCTTCTTGGTTGCGAATTTTAAAAGGGGGAGAAAAATTTTTATATTTGCGAAAACAAGCTTTATTAAAAATGAGCTGTTTCTGCCAAGGGTATCAAACAAAGCCGCTGATGCCTTTGATAGGCGCCCGGGGAAGGGATGCTTTTCGATTCTTGTCGCCGCGAGGCTTAATAAACCAACGTTTGTATGAACGGGGGGCGTTGAAGCGTGTCCGCCGGCAGAAGGCATGCTTAATTCGAAGTGTGCGCTACCTTTTTCTGCGATTCCGACAATGGCAATTTCCTTTTTAACTCCGGGGAAAACGTTTTTAACTATCGCGCCTCCCTCGTCGAGAACGAGCGCGGGGCGAATGCCATCTCTTTTGAGATGCTCAACGATTTTTTTGCAATCCTCTCCCATGATTTCCTCCTGTCCCGAAAAGGAAAGATAGAGGTCGTTTTTGGGGATAAAGCCCTTTTGTAGCTTTAATTCGAGCGCTTCGAGGATGGAGAGAAGGGAGGATTTCGTATCGATGGTTCCGCGGCCGATAATGGTATCGTTTTCTAAAATCCCATCAAAGGCGGGGTAATGCCAAAGCTCTTCTTCGGCAGGAACAACGTCATAATGCGCCATCAAAACCGTGGGATTTTCGGAGCTTTTGCCCTTTATTTTATAAAGCAGCCCCGTTTTGCCGATTTTTTTGAATTCGGCAGTCGCGCAAACGTTTTTGTAGCGGTCCTTTAAGAGCGCCTCAAATTTTTGAAATTCGGCATAATCGGTTTTTTCTTCTTCGGTAAAAGAAACGGTTTTGCATTTTATCATATCAATAAAATTTTCTATTATCCGTTTTTCCTGAAGCTCGGCTTCGGGCTTTTTTTGCACGGGGGAGCCTTTTGGATTAAACTTAAGGGCGCGAATTATAAGAATTGCAAAAAACAATAAAATCGCCGCTAAAATGATTAAGAATATTTCCATCAGATAATCCCTTTCTTATACATTATTCTGCCCGCAATAAGGGTTATGATTATTCCGACGGGAACAAGGATTCCAACCGAGCCTCCGAGAGAGGGAACCAGGAGGAAAAGAATAACCATGAATACAACCGGCGCAATGGAGAGCTTCCAGTTTTTGCTGATATAAACCACTCCGAGTCCGCCAAAAAGCGCGGGGAGAATATTATCAAATGCAGGGGCTAAAAGTTCATGCTCCAAAATGGGGGTGAGGTAGCTGAGGCCAAAAACTCCGAGAGCCAAAATAATTGTTGTAACAATAGCGCTCGTTGCGATAGCAATGGTGGAAATAACCTCGCCCTCTTCCGAATTGGGCTTAACGTCGGCATTTTCCATTGCTGTAAGCGCGGCAGGAGCTTTAAGGCTTGTTATATTTCCCGTAACGAAGCCGAGATAGGTTCCGCCAACGCCGAGCATGGGGGTGTAGGTAATAACCTCGATAACGCCAACCGTCCAGAAAATCGGAGCAACGCCTAAAAGACCCTTTAAAACCGAGGTTAAGGCAGGCCAGGAGTTATAATAAACGCAGATAGCAACAGGCACCATCAAAATAATGAGGGCGGCGCTGAACATCCAGAATTTTCCGTATTTATCAGTTTTTTGAATATAGCTTGACATATCTTTCCGCCTCCTTATTTAATGATGGGTGTTATAACGATAGCGAAAATCATTCCGAGAACAAGGCTTAATGACATCGCATAGGTTTCAAGCCATTTGATTTTGAATTTCTTAATGAGGATTCCGCATATAGCCATAACAGCCGCAGAGAACAGCAAAACGAAAATCGGGATAAAGCCCTCGAGACCTTTTCTGACGTCTGTAAAAACGAGGCCCAAAAATGCCGAAATCATTCCGAGGAAAAGGGAGGTTAAGAAAAGCTCGCCCCATTTTGAATCCTTATTCTGGAGGTTAACAACTCCGCTTCTTATCTTCTTCATAAGGAAGGGCGGAAGGATGATGCTCGGCATAATTCCGAGGGTCATAACCCAGGCAATGGCGGAATAAACCTCGGGGTCGGTTATCATTTCGGAAAGCTCTTTGATTCCGAAGGAGCTTGCCGCCGCGGTTGCCGCAGGGATTTCATAGGTAATGGCGCCGATAACGCTCATTCTGACCCAGGGCAGAGGAATACCCAAAAATTTAGAAAGGGTAACGATACCTAAAAGGAAGGAAATGGCGGGAGCAATGGTGAAAACCGCGGTTCCCATAATGGTTTTTCTTATGGTTTTGGCGGTGAGCCCCAATTCCTTTGCCCTCTTGCAGGCTCTTATCAGAAAGAAAAGAGATTGCGCCAGAACGAAAACAATTACAGCCGCCGCGATAATATATAAAAAAGCGCTGTTTGAATTAAATTCCATTTGCTTTTACTCCTTAGATTTTATAAATTCCCGAATCGAGATGAACGAGGGTGAAGCCCCCAACCTTTAAAAACTGATGAACGGGTTCTCCGAAATCAAGATGCTCTGAAACGGCAAAATTATTGGTATCAATTGCCCAGACCTTTCCGTTTCCGCTTGAGCAAACGTAGAGCCTGTCCCCTTCTAAAAAGAGGCCCTCGGGCTCTCTGAAGGCGGAGGTTTTGCCGCCTATTTTGATTTCTTCTTTAAGATTTTGAATATTGAATTTTATGATGCAGCCCTCTTTCGGGAATGAGCCCCATAAAAATCCCGAATCGAGGATAAATTCTGCCGCGCCCGAGCCTTCATAGAGGATGGTGCCTTCCCAGATTATTCGAGCTTCGCTATCAAAAATTTTCGCGCTTCCATCGGGGAAATAGGTGAAAATTCTGCCGTTTGGGAGAAATAGCGATTTCCAATAAAATGGATTTTCAAGCTGTTCTTCAATCGGCTTATAGCAGTTGCCGAATTTTGCAAGCCCATAAACGCTCCTTGTAACGGTCGAGGAAGCCTCCTTATCAAAGGAAACGAGGTTATAGGTTACAACCATCTTCTCCTCGTCGAGCCCATTTTCGGCATCGGTTTTTCTCATCGGAACGATAAATCCGTTATTAAGCGGAAGAATACCGAGCGCATTCTCGGGGAATACCTTTATCATTTATCATCAGCTCCTATCATTTTTCCTTCTATAATATCATCGTTAATGCAAATTAAACGAACAGAAACTATCTTTCCCAAAAGCTCTGCGCCGCTTTTCACGCGAACGCGGGTGTAGTTGGGCGTGTAGCCCTCCGAAAATCCGTTTTCAAAGCTTTCCAAAAGAACGGTGTCCTCTGTTCCGAGCATATTTTCCATAAACGCTTTTTGCGTTTGGGCTGCCGCGTTTATCATAACGCTCGCGCGCCTTTGCTTTTCAGCGTTTAAAACCCTTCCTTGAAGCTTCAAGGCGGCTGTGCCCTCCCTTTCGGAATAGGCGAAAATATGGCATCTCGCAAAGCCAACCGACTTCATAAATTCGAGCGATTCTAAAAACTCTTCCTCGGTTTCTCCCTGGAAGCCGACCATTATATCGGTGGTGATAGAGGAAGTGGGAAAAATCGCCTTGATTCTGTCGGTAAGGTCTTTGTAAAATTCGGCGGTGTAGTGCCGATTCATTCGCTTTAAGGTTGCATCTGACCCCGATTGCAGGGATAAATGAAACTGCGGGCAAAATTCGGCAACCGCCTTTAAGCGAATGAGCATTTCATCGGTTATGTGGTCGGGCTCCAAAGAGCCTAAGCGAACCCTTTTTATGCCCTCAGCCTTCGCCACCGCTTCAACTGCATCGCAGAGGTTTTTATCGGTGTTTTGCCCGAAAGCCGAGAGATTTATACCAACTAAAACTATCTCCTTGTATCCGTTTTTCGCCAGAGCCGTTGCCTCTTTTTCGATGGATTCTATCGAACGGGAGCGAACTCTGCCCCTCGCATAAGGAATCGCGCAATAGCTGCAAAAGCGGTTGCAGCCGTCTTCTATCTTCATATAAGCGCGGGTACGCTCCGAAAAGGAGCAGATAGAGGGGGTTTTATATTCCTCTCCAACTTCGTGCGGCTCGATTTTTATAATCCTTTCGCCTTTTGTTAAAAACTCTTTTATAAGAGTGGGAATAGCGGAATGATCGGTGTTGCCGAAAATTATATCGGCGCCGGTTTCTTCTGCTTTTTTGGGAAAAGCGGAGGGCATGCATCCGAGAAGCAGGGTTATAATATCGGGAAAAAGCTTTTTATAATGTCTAATGGTTTTTCTTGCCTTGCGGTCGCTTTCGGCGGTAACGGTGCAGGAATTAAGAATAAGAATATCGGGAGCGTCATTTTCTCCCGCCGAAGAAAAGCCCTCTTTTTCGAGCAGCTCTCTTATCGCTTCGGTTTCGTATTGGTTAACCTTGCAGCCGAGGGTTATGTAAAGAATTTTCATCATTAATTTCTACCTCTTTTTGATATTTTATCATATTATCAAAATAATATCAATCGAAATTGAATCACTTTCATAAATTTTCTTCTCTTTTTTCTTTACAAAGGCGGAAAAATAAAGTATAATTAAAGGCAGAAAGATATAAGGAGTTGGAGTTTTTGAGCAAATCCAAGGTATCGTCATCAGTTATCAAGCGCTTGCCTCGTTATTATCGCCATTTGGGCGAGCTTAAAGCCAAGGGCAAGGTTAGAATATCATCGGTTGAGCTTTCCAAAAAGCTCGGGTTTACTGCGAGCCAGATCAGGCAGGATCTGAACTGCTTCGGAGGCTTTGGTCAGCAAGGCTATGGCTATAATATCGAGCAGCTTCATTATGAAATAGGAAACATTTTGGGCTTTTCTAACAGAAAGAAAACCATTCTTATCGGCGCGGGAAATCTCGCGAGGGCGGTTGCGCTTCACATGGATTTCGAGCCGAAGGGCTTTCAGCTTATAGGCCTTTTCGATAAAAAGCAGAGCCTTATCGGAGAAACCGTCCGCGGGCTTCCGATCCGCCATATCGACACGCTCGATGAT
>JAZORV010000326.1:0-2062 GCA_045656785.1 Acutalibacteraceae bacterium
ATAATCCGAACCTGATTTTAAAGAGCAGATTTTCGCCAATTATGTTTTCATCAAGTATTGATAGCAAGCTTTGATATACTCGATTTTAGCATCTCGCAATTCTAAAGGTATACTTCTCTCACCCGGTATCTCAAGATTGAATATACCGTTATATTTTATTTCTTTAAGTGCTTTTATAATTTCAGGGAAATCAACTGTTCCTCTGTTAAATGGCATCAGGTGTTGGTCGGTGTTGCCGTCATTATCAGTAATATGCAACGCTTTCAATTTGTCACCTGCTTTGAGTATAAACTCACATTGATTTTTGTCTGTCAAATTCAGATGTCCTGTATCAAGGCAAATACCAAATTTACTGCTTCCTATACGTTCAATGATATATAACAAGTCGTCAGCGCTTCTATCTACTAATTCCGTTTCCTCGGGTGAGCGCGGACGAAGGTTTTCAAGGCAAACTGTAATTTCCTTGTTTTTTATGTATTCTGCTAATATTTGCAGTTTCTCAATATTCTTTTCAATTTTTTCTTCTCGGCTAAGGTTCGTTTCAGACAGATTATCGCAATGAAGCACCATATTCTTAATGCCGATTTCTTCGTACATATCTATCCACCGAAAAAGTTCTTCCAAAGCGGTATCATCGGCACATATTTTAATTTTAAGCCAAAGGTGTCCTTGAGAAATCTCAAAATTATATTCTTTAAGAAAGTTAGCAAAATTTTTAGCAGTTTCAAGCACATCGTCATTCCTAGATAATAATTCAAAGCCGTGCTCATCCGAAAGCTCAGTGCAATATATCCCATTATCGACAAATCTTTTAATTGCATCTTCAATTTTTAGCTCCATATAGTAACTTGACCAAATACTGAGTTTCATATACATCTTTCCTTTTTAGAGATATAATTTGCAATACTATTTTAATACAGAAGAAGATTCTTGTCAACACATCACAACGCACTTTATTAATATTATCCGAAACTTTGGAAAGCTGATGTTGACGCTCTCGGCATTGTTGAACAAGAAAAATGGGCGGAAGATATCCACCCGTTTTTCATATCATTTGTATTACCCAATAAATAATTCCATAAATAACGCTTGCAACAGTTCCGTAAACTATAACCGGACCCGAAATAATAAACATCTTAGCCGCCATTCCGAGAACAAAGCCCTCACTTTTAAATTCGATAGCAGGGGAGGCAACGGAGTTTGCAAAACCTGTTACAGGAACAAGCGTTCCTGCACCCGCGTGTTTTGCGAGCTTATCAAAAAGCCCGAGACCCGTAAAAATAGCGGTAAGCGCGATTATCGTTATGCTGACTATCGCATAGCTCTGTTTTTCTTCTATTCCGTTTCTTTTTAAAAATTCAAAGAAAAGCTGACCGAGCGTGCATATGCTCCCTCCAACCAAAAATGCACAAATGCAGTTTTTAAGCTTAGGAGAAGGTGGCGAAGCTTTTTCAACAAGCTTTCCATATTCATTTTTCGTAACGTTCATATTTTAAGCTTCCTTTCTTTTTTTAACTTTCCCTTGGTTTTTCCGAATATGCAAAAACTGTCTGTTTAAAAGCTAAAAAGCCTAAAACAGACAGTTTTTATTCATTAGACGTTAAAGATCGTTGTTATCTTTTGTTTCGTAACTCCAGTCTTCGCCTGAATTTACGTGAACAATCGCAGTTCCCGATTCGAAGGAGAGAATAGTGTCCTGAAGCCTTTTGGCGCCGAAGCGATAATCCTTAACGTTTTCGAGATAATCATAAGCATAGGTCGAGCGAGAAAAAACCGATTCGTTAACCGAAACATAAGTTACGGTGGGATTCACCGTCCTTATGAAATCAGCGCTTATATCGCAGTGGAAATGGTGATTAGCGTAGTAATATTGGCAGTCGAGCTCTGATTCCTTGCCCCATTTTTTATAGTCCTCATGAAGTCTTGTTTGAGAGAAGGCGTAGTTATCGGCGCCGTGGTAATAGCCGAAGCCGTTGAAGCGGAGAATGAAGGAAACCGAGGTCGAATTTTCGAAATTATGCTCATTATGTTCGATATAGGCGAAATTATGAATCTTCATCGG
>JAZORV010000327.1:0-2476 GCA_045656785.1 Acutalibacteraceae bacterium
AATGATAACTCCAACCGTTGCCCTCTCTCGGAAAATCAATCCATTCGGGGTGGCCAAATTCGTTGCCCATAAAATTAAGGTAGCCCTCCCCCGCTAAGGAAGCGGTTATAAGCCTTATCATCTTATGAAGCGCAACACCTCTATCGATAACCATATTACCCGAAAATTTGCTCATTCCATAATACATATCGGCATCGCATAATCTAAACATAATTGTTTTATCGCCAACCAGAGCTTGGTCATGCGATTCGGAATAGCCGATGTTCTTTTCATCAGGTCTGCGGTTTGTAAGCTCATACCAAAGCTTGCCCATCTCCCATTCTTCATCGGGGACTTCTTTAAGAAGCTTTATCCATAAATCGGGAACGCCCATAGAAAGACGATAATCGAAGCCTAAGCCTCCAACAGAAACAGGCAGGCACATACCCGGCATACCCGACATATCCTCGGCAATGGTTAAAGCCCGAGGGTTGATTTCATGAATCAGCTCGTTGGCTAATTGAAGATAAGTAACCGCATCGGTATCAGTATTTAAGGAAAAATACATTCCGTAATCCGTGAAGGCGCTACCCAAACCGTGGTCGTGATACAGCATTGAGGTTACGCCATCGAAACGGAAACCGTCGAAATGGAAAACCTCCATCCAATATTTGAGGTTTGAAAGAAGAAAATGCAGAACCTCATTTTTTGAATAATTAAAAAGCTTGGTTCCCCAGGCGTTATGATTTCCCTTTTCGCCTTCATGGAAAAACTGAAACACCGTTCCGTCAAACTCGTTGAGGCCTTCGTTGGTATTATTAACTGCATGAGAATGAACAACGTCCAACAAAACCGCAATTCCCAAGCTATGAGCCTCGTTTATGAGATCTTTAAGCTCCTCGCTTTTACCATAGCGAGAAGATGGCGCATAGAAATTAGAAACCTGATAACCGAAGGAGGCATAATAGGGATGCTCCATAATCGCCATAATTTGGATTGTATTATATCCAAGCTCTCTTATCCTCGGCAGAACGTTTTGTTTGAAATCAAGATATGTATTAACCCTACCCTCTTCAGAGGACATTCCAATATGACATTCATATATAAAGGGAGTTTTTTGAGGAATAAAGCCTTCGTCAGTCCAAGGGTATTTCGCGAAGGTGTCTTCAATCTCAGCGCACCAAAGATAAGTTTCAGGATCTTGAACAACTCTTGTGGCATAGGTGGGGATTCTTCTGAGCTTCTGCCCATTATGAATAACAATAGCCTGAATCTTTTCGCCGATCTTTAGAGCATTTTTGCCGCGAAGCTCAATTTCGAAAATGCCGTTTTCAAGCCTTTTCATCGGATGTCTTGTTTCGCTCCAACCATTAAAATCCCCTGTGAGATACATTTCATCCGCTGCAGGCGCCCATTCTCTATAAACCCATCCTGAGCGATTTTTATGAAATCCAAAATAATTATGTCCGTTAGCAAAGCTCTTCAGCTTTTTCTGCCCTAACAAAAGTTCTTTTCTTTTCGAAAGATAAAGCTGATTTCTTAAATCAATATCTTTTTCAAAGGGCTCAAGATATGGGTCGATATCAATAATGGTTGTTTTAATTTTTGCACCCAAAGGAACTCCCTCCTTCTTTTGCTTTATATAACTATTATATCATCGGGGAGGTCTTTTGTCTATAATTTTTCTTTAATTAAAACATAAAAAAAGAAGCCGAATTTCGACTTCTTTTTCAGTTTCATCAATCAGTTATACATCGCATTACATTCCATATAAGCGTATATTCTCTCGCCATGCTGCTGCTCTTCGGATTGGATATGATTGAGCGCTTTCCTCAGCTGAGGATTTTTGAATTCGAAAACGCTGGTATTATAAACAGATGATACGTGCTTCTCCATTGATAACATATTTTTAAGGAGCAGTGCATCAGCCTTTTTGTCATCCTCATTTTTATAAGAATAAGGCTCGCAGAACTGATTATTGCCGGAAATGCTGCAACCGACAGAAGGAATGCTTCCCGACATAATATCATTCAACGTTTTGAGATGCTCGCGCTCAGTATCGGCAAGGTCTGCGAAAAGTTTTCCAAGCGTTTCAGATTTTGCTTCTGAAGCATATTTTGTGTATTGCTCGATGCAAAGCTGCTCTTGAGATTTAAGGTCCTTTAAAAGCTCGGTTTCTTTAGTTGTTAGATTCATAATTAATAATATCCTCCTTTAATTTTCTGAAAATATTATTGGCAAAAATTGCTTAAAAAATACACAAAATCAGGCTTACAAAATTTTTTTCAAAAAAGTTAAAAAAAGTGTTGACATTACAGTTTTTTTGTGGTATAGTATTTAGGCGCTGATAAATGGGCGCTGCGAAAAAATGCTGGTGTAGCTCAGTTGGTAGAGCAGCTGATTTGTAATCAGCAGGTCGGGGGTTCGAGTCCGTCCACCAGCTCCAGCTTATTTAAAGGGCTAAAATTTAATATGGGAGTGTTCCCGTGTGGCCAAA
>JAZORV010000328.1:0-2463 GCA_045656785.1 Acutalibacteraceae bacterium
ATAATTCTCGAGCTCTTTTTTGGCATCATCTAAAAAATAATCTCTCCAGGACTTATTCGCCGAATAATCCTGCTCGGAAAGCGGCGCCGAGGGATCAATACCGATGCTCTCCAGAATCTCGGAATTTGCATTAACAAAAGACAAAAACTTCGTATTAAAATGATACTGAAGCATACCTTCCGTTATCCCACAGTTTTCCGTATACATTGCAAGGGATTCCACGTCCCTTTTCTTTTTTTCCTGCGCTTCTTCGCACCCCACAAAGGAGAACACGAAAATCAGCGAAGCTAAAAGCAAACAAATTTTTTTCATTTTCTTTTCCCTTAAATTAATAGGTTAAAACTGCATCACTGGAGGTTTCTTCTTCCTCCTCGGATTCTATAAACTCAACGAGCTCATAATAATCCTTATTCACCTCGAGCTCGTGTTTTTCCTTAAGCTTTTCGAGCTTTTTGGAATATTCCTCATCCTTCAAATCAGCAACAACGTTTACCTGCCAGCTTTCATAGCCCTTGCCGCAATAATACATAATATGGCTGCCGTATTGAGTATCAACAACGTCAGTTTCGCCGATTTTTCTGTTCTTATTGAAAATCCAATCGTTAAATTCAGTTGCCATCTGGCCTTCGGGAACGTTCTCATAAAGTCCCCCATTGTTCGCTGAGCCTTGGTCTGTTGAATATTTTTTAGCAAGCGCCGCAAAGCTTTCAACTGTTTTTTCGCCATTTCTCCAAGCTTTGAGGAGGTTGTTCGCCGCCTTATTGCAAGCTTCTTTGCTATCATAATCCTCTATTTTTAAGAGAATATGGCGAACGTTCTGGGTGATAGAGGTATCCTTTACCGCAGGCTTTGTGATGCAATAAATGGTATAGCCTGATCCATCCTCGTTTTCAAAGATATTAATATCGTTTGCTCTTCTCGAATCGCTGAAGAGCCATTTTCCAAGCTCTGTTGAAACATCGTAAGCAGCGGTGTCAGAGGTAGAATCCATCAGCGTTTTAACCTGTTCTTCTATCTCCTTATCCGAATAATCCTTATAATATTCGCGGCAGAGCTTTTCGAAATACGCCTCGATATTTTTCTTGAATTCAGCAGAATCTTCGGCATCTGCTATTTTCTTCGCCTGAGCCTTTGCCTCTTTCTTGAGTTTTTTGAGCTCAGCTTCAGATTCTTCGCCTGTGGCGTTGGTATAAACGGTTAAATATAGATATCCCGCAGAAAGATAGGATTCTTTATTGCTTTCGAAGCGATTTTCTATCTGAGCATCAGAGAATGTAAGGCTTGAGGCGAGCTTATTATAGTAATTAGAAGCAAGCGTGGTAAGCCTTATGCATGTTTCAACGTCCTCAAAGCTGACCTTGCTTCCGTAAAGAGTGGTAAGGTACTCTCTATCGGTCATTCCCTCATCCTCGGCGGTTTCCTTGAGGGTTTTTAATGATTCTTCAATGAACTTTTCGTCGGTTTCATTAAGCTTGAAGTTATCCTCCTTCGCCGCTTCGCAGAGGGTTAAAATCTCGGTTGCTTGCTTCTCAGTGCTATCGAGGAAATATTCATGCCAGGTTATATCCTCATCATAATAGCAAGGTTGTTTTTTCAAAGATTTGGTTGTATCAAGCCCGAGAGTTTCAAGATTGCTGCTGTAATTATCCTTGAAAACGCCAACGGCAGAATTGAATAAATATTGGAACATTGCTCCGTTAATTTCGTAGTTTTCGGTTTCAAAAACGATTTTATTTCTCAAAAAGGTTCCGTCATTTTCGGCATTTTTATACCACACCGTTCCGAAAATTATACCGGCAATTAAAGCAACACCCAAAGTAACCGCCAAAGCCGCAGTCAGGGTGGATTTTTTCTTTTTGGCTTTCTCCTCAGCTGCCTTTGCAGCTCTGATCTGAGCTTCTTGCTCGTAAGCAATTCGGGTTCTTTTTCCCTTTCCCATAATATTTCCTCCAAAAATATAGTTTTTAAAATTTTATCACATTTTGTTTGCGCATTTTTTAATAAACAATCTCTTTTTTTGTGAACACGCGCAAAAATATACAGATATATAATACCATAACTTATCTTTTTTTACAATAATTTTTTATTATGGACAGTATAATATTTTATAATTTCGCCTTTCCCCGCAAAAATCAGCCGACAGATGGCAGATATCAGACGGCAGATTTCAGACATCAGACCATATAAATCTCAACTCTGTGAAAAAATGCCGAAGCGAAGCACAGATCCTCGGCTCCCCTTGCGAGGTTATTCCCCTGTTAGGGGAAATGTCGCGTAAGCGACAAAAGGGTGCCGGCCGCGGAGCGGAGCTGGATTTTTTGCCCTAAAAAGGCAAAAAAGACTGAGGGGTAGTTCCAAACTTCGCCGAAAGGCGAAGCTGTAGGTGCGAGTAGCACGCCCGCTATGTATTAAGGTTTAGTTTGATAGAAAGGGTCGTTTAGTAGTTTCGCTCACGCGAAATAC
>JAZORV010000329.1:0-3574 GCA_045656785.1 Acutalibacteraceae bacterium
CGAACATAAAAAGGATGGAGAAAATAGCCAAAAGCAGGCAAATGATAAGAATTTCAAAAGCGAAAACGAAGAAATAAACTCCGATTTCCTTTATGCTTTCGATGATTGCCTCAAATATGCTCTTTATAATGTCGGGGTTAACCGCCGCCATGATGATAAAGATATCAATGGCGTAGACTAAAGCCGCCGCAATAATGGTCAGAACTCCGCTTATAAGCTTCGAGTTGAGAAGCTCGGAGCGCTTAACGGGAAGCGTGAAGGTGAGATAGCCTTCATCCGAGAAGAAGTTTTTAAAGTATCTTATAAAAACCAAAACCTGGGAAAAGAGCATAAAGCCCATAAGGCTCATAATAAGGAGCAATGTAGTGAGAGAGCCTAAAAGCTCCGCGAAGAAGGGGAGAGTCGCTTCGGAGGTTAAGGGGTTTAAAAACACGCCCGACAAGCTCGATAGAAGAACGGTCGATGCCGCCGCTATCCACCATAGCTTGAAAATGGATTTTAAATCATATTTTAAAAGCTTTTTTAGCATCTGAATACCTCCCTGAAAAGCGCGTCAAGAGATTTTCCGCTGTTGTTTCTCGTTTCCTCTGCATTTCCCGCGGCGATGATTCTGCCATCATGGGAGAGAAAAACGTAGTCGTCCAGAACCTGCTCAACGTCTGCGATGAGATGGGTCGTGATTATTATCGAGGCGGAGGGGTCATAGTTGCTGACAATGGTGCTCAAAATGTAATCTCTGGCCGCAGGGTCAACTCCGGCAATCGGTTCATCAAGAAGATAAAGCTTCGCCCTTCTCGACATAACGAGAATGAGCTGAACCTTTTCCTTTGTGCCCTTAGACATAGTTTTGAGCTTCTTTTCGGGATTGATGGCAAGGTCTGCTAACAGCCTGTAAGCTCTGTCGGTTTCGAAATCTGCATAGAATTCGGAAAAATATTTAATAATGTCTGAAACCCTCATTGAAGCGTTAAAATAGGTGCGCTCGGGAAGATAAGAAACAAAAGCCTTGCTCTTTTCGCCGACGGGCTCTCCTGCAACTGATATTTCGCCGCTGTCGGGCTGTAAAAGTCCCGTGATGAGCTTCATAAGTGTTGATTTCCCACATCCGTTAGGTCCCAATAGCCCAACAATTCTTCCTTCGGGAATTGTAAGATTAAAATTATTGAGAACGGGAATGCCCCTTTTGTAGGATTTTGTTAATGCTCTGCATTCAAGAACGTTCATTCATCTGCCTCCTTTATCATTTCGAGTAGCCTATCGCGGCTGAGCTTTAATAGCTTAGCCTTTTTGAGCAGGTCGTTGACGGTTTCCTCTGCAACTCGGCGCCTGTTCTCCTCAATTTTTTCGAGATCATGGGTAACAAATCTCCCCTGAGTCCCTTGAGAAATAACGAGTCCAAAGCTCTCAAGCTCCGAAAAAGAACGTTGAACCGTGTTGGGGTTAACCGCTGCTTCAACCGCTAATTGGCGAACTGTCGGAATTTGCTGACCGGGGTAATATTCCCCCGATAAAACAGACAACGTTATTCGCTCCGCAATCTGAAGGTATACCGGCCTGTCTGAATCAAATTTCCACGCCATTTCATCACCTCTCGTTTGTTTTATGATATGAATAATGTGTTTTTTTGTATTTAATAACTTTTAAAATTTTAGTATTTCTTCCGCAAAGCATTTATCCGAAGTAAGCTTCTCTGAATAAAAAACTTCTCGAAACAAAAGCAATAATTAAAACCACAACGCTTTCAAACCACAATGTTTTTCAAACCACAATGCTTTCAAACCACAATGCTTTCAAACCACAGCGCTTTCAAATCACAACGCTTTCAAATCACAACGCTTCAAATCCACATCGCCTTAAATCTACAGCGCCTTCCAAACCAAAGCGTCTTTCAAATACAGCGCCGTCCAATCTGTAGCGCTTCAAATCTAAAACTTTTTTCAAACCACAACGCTTCCAAACCACAGCGCTTTCAAACCACAACGTTTTTCAAACCACAGCGCCTTTATCTTTATAAAGCGCATCTGTCCTCTGCAAAGCGCTATATCAGTCCCTTGTACTAATGTACTAATACAATAATACAAGGTTCTGATGGGCTTGTCAAGTATTTTTTTGTTTGTATTATAAAAAATTAGGATTATGATCTGTTGTTTTGTAAGTTTTATATCAAGTTGATGTTTTTGCGAAGCTTTTTTAGTTTCTTATTTAGAGGTTGGAAAAGATCTATATTAAAGCAGTTGCATCTGCGATGTTTTATAGATTATTTCTTTGCCGGATTTTGTAGCTTTGAAAAAGAGGATTCGATAAACTCGCACACCGTTTTAAGGTTGGCGTACTGAGCATAGGCATAGATATACATATCGTAAAAATAGCCCTCCGCTCTCCACACGAGATGGGTTATCAAGCCATCCTCATCGCTGTTCGTTTTGACCTTCCAAACCGACATTTGAGTGTTTTCTCCCATAAAGCATACCGTCTTCCTTGTCGGCTTATCCGCGGCGCTTTTAAGCGTTTTTATCTTGATAAAGCCATTAACCTCGTTTTCATTACAGATTTCGGCAAACTCAATTTCGGTTTTATTCTCATATTTGCTGTAACTCAAGAGATCATAAGCAATAATTCCGAATGACATATTGTCCTTCGAAGCGGCGAGTGCGGTTCGTTCGTGCCCGAAAAGACGGGGGTTATGAATAGCCCAATCGGAGGAGAAGCTGCCGAGCATTTCGCAATGCTCGTTTTTGTAGGTTGCTCCATAATAGCAATCGTATTTTTCCTCATAAGCCCTCAAAGGAGTTATGGTTCCCTTTGCTTCCTCGAGTGAGACCCCGCCGCAGCCCGAAAAAAGCATCAGGAAAACTAAGAAAAGCGATAAAAGCTTAATATATTTTCTCATAATACCCCTCCTATTTTAAAACGAAGAAATGCTCGTCGAGGAATTTCTGGCAGTCCTCTTTGCTTGGCGCCATAAGAAAAATCTGCATCATATAAGAATCGATATCGGTTATAAGGAACATAACGTAATTCCTTTGTTTTTTGCCGTTATCGTGCCTCGTTTGCTCGCAAAGGGCTGCATAAGCTTCTCTTTTTTCGCCAAGATAAGTGAAGGTTTCGCGATGCGCGTCTTCAATAATCTTGCCCTCTGTGTTTTCAATAACATATCTAATTTTATCGCGGCAGATGGTGTCGCTCGGTAGATGCTTATAGGATTCGTGCATATCGTCTCTTGTGAAAACGTTGACCGCAACTTCGATAGTCCGCTCGGAATTGACCGCGCGAAATTCATTTTGTTCGCTCTCTTTTCGGCATTCAAGATCGTTTCCGAATTCCGCTTTCACGCCGAAAAATTCGTTCTCATAGCTTCCGCCGAAGGACGTTCCCTCGAGCTTTCCGTTTCCAATCGTAGTTTTAAACTCTCCGCGCGCCTTTGAAACGTCGAGCTTGGTTTCCTCTTTTTTCTCTTCCGTGCATCCCACAAAAAGGAAAGAGAGGGCTAAAAGGCATGCAATAAATTTAAGTGAATTTTTCATATAAGCAACCTCCTTAAAATTGGCATAATCTCTCATCCATTAGACGAGCG
>JAZORV010000330.1:0-7055 GCA_045656785.1 Acutalibacteraceae bacterium
AAATATCAAAAAACTAAGGCGGTTTGCAACAAACTTACAGCAAACGACCTTAGTTTTTTCTCTTTTGTTCTGGTCTTAGTGAGACAGTCCCGTTGCTTTTATATATACAAATTTCTGATAATAATGAGCATATTTTTTATATTGAAAACCTCCCGAAAATATGGTAAATTTTAGATAGAAAACGGAAATGAAAGGAAGCTCTAAAAATGAAACCTACAAAAGGATATAGTTTGCAAACCTGGTCTGTCAGAGATTATCTCCAAAATAATTATATCAAGGGGCTTGAAGAGCTCAAGGCTATGGGCTATTCAGGACTCGAATTTGCCGGATATGGCGGTCTTAGCGCCGAAGCGCTTAAAGCTGAGATGGAAAGAATCGGATTGAGATGCGTTGCTTCTCACACCAATCCTGATGCTATCAAAGGAGACGGACTCAAGCGTGAACTTGAATACTGCGCAAAGGCAGGAATCGGCTCGCTTATTATCCCATGTGTTCGTATAAATACCTATGATGAAGCGCTTGCCATCGCCGAAACGCTTTCGAGAATGGGCGAAGAGGGCAAGCAATATGGCATTCTTGCAGGATTCCATAATCACGGCTTCGAATTTGTTGATGAAAACGGAATATACAGCGTTGACTATATCATGGAAAATACCGACCCCGAAACAGTTTTCTTAGAGCAGGATATCTTCTGGACAGAGCACGCCGGAAAAGACCATATCGAATACCTGAAGCGCCAAAAAGACAGAACAAAGCTTATCCACTTAAAACAGCGCGGAGCCGATGCCTCTAACCCCGAGCTTCCTGATGGCATTCTCGACATAAAGAATGTTATAGAAATAGCGCAAGGCTTCGGAATCGATGAATTCATCGTTGAGCAGGAGGGTTACCCCTCGGGAGACTCGATGAAGAGCGCAAAAATTGATATTGATTATCTTAATGACCTGTTTTAAAGCTAAAAACCGCCTCGAGAGGCGGTTTTTTATTGCATATTGGGCTGTTTTGTGTTATTATTACATTATCTATTTTCGGAGATGATATTTTTGAAAAAAGAAAAAAGAGTTATATATTATAAAGATGAGCTGAACGATGATTTTTCGGGACTCAGCATAACCGTTCGCCCATTAGGCGAGGGCTTTAAATATATGAGAACGGGATGGCTTTTTAAAATATTTGAATTTATATTTTATTATATTATTATGATCCCCGTGGTTTTTATATTGCAAAAGGTATACAGCCATCAAAAATTCAAAAATCGAAAGATTTTAAAGAAGGCAAAAAAAGAAGGCTGTTTTATCGTTAGCAACCACACCCAGGTGCAAAACGATTCCTATATCGGCCCTCTCGCCACCTTCCCTAAAAAATGCTTTATTATCAGCAACCCCGACGTGCTTTCCCTTCCTGCAATGAGGCTCGGAATGCAGGCTTACGGAGTTATCCCTTTAGGGACTACCTATGAAGAGAAAAAAGAATTTTTGCACTGTGTTGAAACAAGGATAAAGGATGGAAACGCAGTTATTGTTTATCCCGAGGCTCACGTTTGGCCTTTTTACACAAAGATAAGACAGTTCGATCATCAGGCGTTTTGGTACCTCTCCAAGCTTAAAAAACCGATGTTTGTTTTAACCAACTGCTATCAAAAAAGAAGATTCTTCAAGCGCCCGAGGATAGTTACCTATGCCGACGGTCCGTTTTATGCAAACCCCGATTTAAATGAAATCCAAGCGGCAAAGGAGCTAAGAAACATAGCTTATGAAACGATGCTCAAAAGAACCGAAAAGTATTCCACCTGCGAATATATAAAATATATTAAAAAGGATTAATTCAACACTTTTTTGTTTTCGTGTTGTCCGATTTTCAGCCTTTAAGTTTAATAAACTCACGATCTTAATTATGAACACAGAAAAATACAAGGGACGGTCGATGTCTTTTTCGCATTGACGTCCCTCTGTGTTTTTTCTGATATCATTTAACTAAATATTGCCTATTCTGTCAACTATACTGATAGCAAGGCAAAAAAACTGCGAAAAAAAGCGGGCGAGTAATACTCGCCCCTACCTATACAATCGGAGAAAAACAAACGGCGGAGCGCTTGTGATACGCTCCGCCGCGAGGGTCGAATTATTCTTCTAACGGGATTTTTTTGAATGTTAGTTTTTCAGCAAAGTCGCAAATATCAATTTCTGTTTCATAGTCAAGCTCAATCAAAATCATCATATCTTCATAATTAAAGCATAGCCTTTGGAGATGGTTATAATTTTTAGGCAAAATACAAGCAATTATATTTTTAGAATCGATTTTGCAATCAACTATTTTATATTCATCGTTTTGCTCCCAATGCTCTATACGAGCTGCACTTCTTTTGCCATCTTCAAAAGCGAACGGCTTTTCGTGAGCTTCATCAACCCATTCTTCCTTTAAATACCAAATACCAAATCGACCTTTGACTTTTTCAAATTTTACGCTGCATCCATAGCCAACACCCGACAAGTTTTTTTCAAAAGCAATTCCAAATCTTTTCTCCGACAAAGGCAGACCATCATAATAAGGCTCCAAAACATAGCCGGTTTCCCTTGCTAACTTAATGCAACTGAAATAATTTCCTCCTTTAAACTCCAAATCCGTTTCATTATAGAAATCAACCAATCCATCTATACCATCAACGCCATGATAAATACCACCGCTATAAGGAGTTTTTTGCGGATACGACTCTATGGGATATAGATATTCGTATTTTTGGGGTCCGTTTTCGTTCCCCTCGCTCGTGATATCACCTTCACTGGAAACCACAGGCGAGATATTGGATGATGTTTGAGATTCATTAACAGATACTCCAGAGTCAATGTCTTCCACACCGGAACCTATGCTCTGCTGTTTTTGATGATTGCTAACGTTCACTTTTGCGCTTTTGGAATTTACAGAAGAACATCCGCTATTTAATAATAAAATTAACAATAAAAATATACTTAAATATGTCTTCATTTTTTCCCCTTTAATATATATAGTTTAAAATATCTTGACGACATTCCTCGCACCAACTTTTATTCGTTTCCTTTATTATTATTTTACTAAATATTCTGCTTTCTGTCAACTATCTTGATAGCGCGGCAAAAAGATTCAGCAAACATAAAAACAAACGGAGGAGCGCTACAATACGCTCCGCCGCAGTTGGATTTATTCTTATTTGATTTTATCCGAAAACACAGAACCGCCCCTTGTTTTTTGCCTGTTATCTCCTCATAAAATAATCATTAAGTTTTTCAGGATTTATTTCTTCTTCGCATAAAATATCAATTAAAACATCCTTTTTTTGCAATATATTATAATTATCGAATCTTTTCATGATTTCATAACAAATATTAATAATAGTTTCGAAATCGTTTTGAAGCAATTCCTTTTGTTTAAAATCTTTACATACGATTTTGAACAAAGGCTCATCAACAACTAAAACATTAACAAAGCCATAAATTCCTTTCATTCGCAAACGTATAGCTACAAGCGCGTTTCCATATATGTACTTTTTCGATTCTGTTAAGAAATCATAAACATAAATATGAGCGTTTTTTTCTTTTATGCTCATACAGTTCAGGAACAAATTGGTAATATTTTTCGCTAACAACTCCAAGTCTTTCGCAGATTCTGTTCCGTCTATTGAATTTCCTGCCGTATTAGAACTGACAAATTTGCTCAGTTGCAAAGCTTGATTGTCGCTAACATTTGAAAAATCCACCCATAGTCTTATGTTATTCTCAATGTTTCCTTCTTCATACAATGTTTGAATTGCATTTATCCCAAATTCTTTTTTGAATTCTTTTTTGAAATTTTCTTCCAAGCTTGAATAAAGAATTTCCGCTTTACCAAAATCCAAAAAACTTTTCAACATAAGAATGCCCCCTCTTTATTGATTTGCTTTGTTATAATAAAACTTTCGATAATGATTTTGCAAAACTAATATTATGGAACAAAATACCAATATGAGCCTGATTTTATAAAATTAGATGATGTCAACTGACTTAATCCATAACTTTCTTTTAGCCAATTTAATTCCATTGCAAAACTGCTATTCGGATAATTTGCCAGTGTGCTCATAGGATCATGTGAAAACCAAAACTGTTTTCCTGCTGCCTTTTGTCTAAAAAGGAACTCCTTGTTAGCAGCTCTCATCATATCATCACCATATTCCGCAACATAACTGTTCCAATTTGGTGTGTAGAAATAAGACATTCCTTGTTGAGAAGCAACTTGATGCCAAGTAACAGTATCAGTTGTTGTACCTAACATAACCTTACTTGAATTTGGATTGTTAGTCAACTGTGTTGCAATGTCATCTATTTGTCTCGAGACATTAATATACTGTGATGAATAAACAGTCGAATTTGCACCATTAGCTAGGGAAGAATAAAAATATCCTGATACGGCAAGGAACAAACCATACTCAGCTGTAGCTTTATCAATGACATCTTCCCAATATCCATATATATCCAGCTCAACTTCATAGTTGCTTGCCCATGCGCCATAATATTCACTACTATTTTCGGAAATATAACCAGCCTCTACCAACTGATCGGTTTCTCCTTTTGCAGCATGAGCGGCAGCTTCCTCAACAGAACTCTGTGTTGTCGGGATTAAATGACTATTGTATTCTGCCTCAAGATCGTTTAATTGGTTTTTTAACGAATTAGTAATTAAATAGTTTTTTGACACCCCGTTATTTTCGTTTGTAACCGAGAAAATATGATCTGACTGAATAGATGAACTCACAACACATAACAAATGGCTTGTTTGCGAGGATGGAATTCTAGTATATCTAATATATTCAATATTTGATGGATGTAAAGGATCTGTGCTCCTAATTGTCAACGAACAATAAGCAAGATGCTCGCCATCAGCACTTCTCGCTGTAATAGTAGTTGTGCCGGGCGAACTTGCACAAACAAGACCAGAAATATATCCAACCGTTGCCACACTTGGATTACTTGACTCATAATATATAGTTTGATTTGCATTAGATGGCACAACGTATGCGTTTAAATAATACGCTTCATCTACATTTAGTGTAAGTTCCGTCGGCTCTATGCACACTTGCGAAATCGGAATAGTAGAAACAACGGTACTTTCGAAATTTTTGATTACCCATATTGAGCCAACATTACTTGTTGACAGCGAGGGATATGTTTCAGTTTCTGTTTGATTACCAACAGAAAGAAACTTTCCGGAATGTGCTTTATTAACAATGGTATATTCGTTTCCCATACAAGATTTTATATACCATCTGCTGCTATTAGCATTGGAATCCTCAACTAAAACAACCTGAGAAGATTCGTTGAGCCCTAATATCATTCCATCTGCATGCTTTGGTTTGATTTTATATTCGCCATTTGAAATATAATCAAATGTGAATTCTTGAAAATTCACTTCCAAATCCAAATTGTTTTGCCATATTCTCGTTCCGGATTCTGTTCCTGCTCCTTCAACTTCTAGCACAAATCCGCTCGTTGTATTTACTATTCTATATGTTTCTCCGTCGTCTAAATTATATTCAAATAGTGCTACTCCTCGCATACGAGCATAAGCGGCGGTAATATTGGATGTTGACCAAGGGTCAGTTGTCGGTTTATTGATTATACCTTGGGTTATTCGGATTCCTAAATATCTTCCTTCTTTTCCGCAAGTGAAGATGGTTTTTGTTATTCCCGAATATTGTTCCTTTCTGCTATCGAAGGACGTATAGAAATTATCTGTATAATAAAGGTCATCCAAGCTATTGGAAATATAAACCTCATAAACGCCGGTTTTATAATAATTATTCTCGGTATTGGTTGCTATCCAAAGCTCGCCTAAATTCTTAACCGATCCCAAATCATAGGTTATATCAAGGAACAACTCGCCCGGCTGCCTATAAACTCCCGATTTATTTAAGAATCTCAAATTGCGATAGCTATTGTTCTCGGGGTCAAATTGGGTTATTCCATCCCAATATATATCCATATTGCAGCTGATGTCTCCATCGGTTATAGAGGTTTTGCCATAGGTCGTTGCGCCTCTTTCACCTTCCACGTTAGAAAGACCCATAGTTCCATATTTCATGGTTTGAGTAACACCCGATGCCGACAATAGATTTTGCTCCGTTGAAGCAGAGCTCGGCCAATCAGAAACGGACATAACCTCGGTTGTATGAACAGAATCATCGGGCCCGATATTAGAGCCGAAGATGGCAACTCCGCGCATACGAACGTAGGCATAATCGACATGAGACGGTTGCCAATCATAATTTTCTATTACGCCTTGAGTAACCCTTATTCCAACGTATCTGCCCTTGGCAATATCAACGAAATCAACCTTGATTATTGCTGAATCAAGTCTTTCAAGGTGGTTATCAAAATCAACGTAACGATTCCTTGGGTCGTACAGAGAAGAAACGTTATCAGAAACATATACCTCAAATGCGCCTGTTCTATAATAGTTATTCTCTGTATTACTGGCAACATATATCTTATCAAGAGAATATCTGCTTCCCAAATCAAAGGTTATATCGAGATAAAGCTCCCCAACGTCTCTATAAGTTCCGTCGGGTTTTAAGAATTTCATAGCCTCAAAGCTTTTCAAATCGGGGTCGTATTGAGCCAATGTATTTGGATATATATCCATATTTCCGTTGGTTATAATTCCATCGGTCATTGTGGTCTTGCCGCTGACAACAACCTCGCCCGTTCCGCTGACATTGGAGGTGAGGGTCGTGCCATATTCCAAGGTTGGCGTATCATTTAAAACAAGGTTTTGGTTTGTTGCGGCATCTTCCGGCCATTCTTCTGCCGAAACGCTGTATTTGCCCGTTTTGCTGTTTGCACGATACAAGCGCCATTTTTGACTTGAGCTTCCGTTATATTCTGACAAACGCACATTATTGCCTGAATTAGCGTTCGTATCACAAGTTAGAGCCATATTGGGAGCGTCAACATTCATTATTCTAACGGTTCCGTCAGCATTTTTAACAATTCGCCAATGTCTGCTGTTTACTTCCGTATAATAATCATCATTACCCATTGTAAATCGAA
>JAZORV010000331.1:0-6120 GCA_045656785.1 Acutalibacteraceae bacterium
GCAGGCAAGCTCCCTGCAGATGTTGGATGCGTTGTTATGAACATAACGAGCGTTTCCGCAATCGGAAAATATCTTAAAACAGGCATGCCTCTTGTCAGCAAACGCCTGACTATTGATGGAGACCTTGTAAACGAGCCTAAAAACGTTTTGGTTCCGCTTGGTAGCTCGATTTCGGACGTTTTGGAATTTGTGGGCGGAATTAAGGCTGAGCCGTATAAGCTTATCATCGGTGGACCGATGATGGGTCTTTCGATTGAAAATACGGCTGCTCCGATTGTAAAGCAAAATAATGCAATTCTTGCTTTAAGCGAAAAAATAGCATATATGCCCGAAGCTGAGGCGTGTATCCGTTGCGGAAAATGTGCAGCTGCTTGTCCGATGCATCTCGTTCCTTTCCATATTGCAGGCGCGGTAAAGCAGGGCGATGCGGATGAAATAAAGAAGCTTTATGCAGATTATTGTATGGAATGCGGTTGTTGCGCGTTCTCTTGCCCTTCAAAGCGACCGATTGTTGAAACCATGCGCCGCGCAAAGGCAATATTGAGAGAAAAGAAATAAAGGAGGAAAGAAAAAATGAGTTTAAAAACAGTTTCTCATTCTCCGCATATAAAAGGGAAGGAAACAACAAGCGGAATTATGCTCGACGTTATTATTGCGCTTCTTCCTGCGGCAGTAATGGGAGTGATTTATTTCGGACCTCTGGCATTAGCTCAAATAGCGGTTGGAGTGCTTTCAGCAGTTTTAGCCGAGTATATTTGCTGTCGTGTGATGAAGAAAAAATGCTCGGTGGGTAATCTTTCCTCGGTTGTAACAGGCCTTTTGTTGGCGCTCAATGTGCCTGCAGGGCTTCCCCTTTGGATGACTGCTATCGGTTCGGCGGTTGCCATAGTCGTTGTAAAAATGATGTTTGGCGGCCTCGGTCAGAACTTTGCTAATCCTGCTATAGTTGGAAGAATAGTTTTGCTGGTTTCCTTTGCAACAGCTATGACAAGCTATACAGAACCCTTCGCTTGGTTCACAGGTGTAGATGCCGCAAGCGGTGCCACTCCATTAGCGGCAGACGCTGGAACATATTCATATCTCAAATTATTCATAGGAAATTATTCGGGAGTTATAGGCGAAACCTCTTCCGCCGCATTGCTTCTTGGTGGTCTTTATTTAGTTATAAGAAAGGTTATAACCCCAACAATTCCCCTGAGCTTTATAGGTTCGGTTGCTCTTTTAAGCTTCATTTTAGGCGTTGACCCATTATATGCAATTCTTTCGGGTGGCGTAATGCTCGGAGCTATCTTTATGGCAACCGATTATGTAACAAGTCCTCATAATTTCCTCGGCAAGCTGATTTTTGGAGTTGGTTGCGGAATTATAACCGTTGTTATAAGACAGTTCGGCTCTTTGCCTGAGGGTGTTTCTTATGCTATTCTTCTTATGAACCTCTTAACTCCTCATATAGAAAAGCTGACAGCACCCAAACCCTTCGGATGGGAGGCAAAGAAAAATGGTTAAAAAAATAATTGTTCCATCCATTGTTTTAACGGTGATTTGTTTGGTTATTTCGGCGGCGCTCGCATTTACCAATGATATAACCAAGGATAGAATAGCCGAAATTAATCGAAAAAATCAAGAAACCGCAATGAGCGAAATTTTCTCTGGTTCTGAATTTGAGGAAAAAGAGCTCAAAACGGCGGGAGAAAAAGTTAAATATTTTGTTGCATCTAAGGATAACGCTATAATCGGCTATGTTTTCACAACAAGCGAAATTGGTTATGGTGGATCGGTTGAGGTTATGACAGGTGTTTCTACCGAAGGAAAAGTAACCGCAGTTAAGGTTATTTCCTGCGCCGATGAAACTCCTGGTCTTGGTCAGTCCGCTAAGGATAACCCCGAATTTTTAAATCAGTTTGAGGGTAAAAGCGGAGAGATTTCAACCGAGAAAAATGCCGAAATAGATGCCTTAACGGGAGCTACTATCACAACAAACGCCGTGATAAAGGACGTTAATAAGGCTCTCGGATATTATGAAATAATTGCGAAGGAGGGCTCGAAATAATGGGTAAAAATCTCGATGTTTTTAAAAGCGGAATCATTAAAGAGAATCCCGTTTTGCGTTTGGTTCTCGGAACCTGCCCTACCTTGGCTGTTACTACCACCGCCTTTAACGGAATCGGAATGGGCGTTGCCGCAACGCTGGTTCTTATCTGCTCTAACTTAACTATTTCCCTTTTAAGAAAGGTTATTCCCGATAGAGTCAGAATCCCTGCTTTTATCACTATTATTGCAGGCTTCGTAACCATCGTTCAGATGCTTGTTAAAGCCTTCGCGCCCGCGCTTGACAGTGCGCTCGGAATCTTCCTTCCGCTTATTGTTGTAAACTGTATAATCCTTGCTCGCGCTGAAATGTTCGCAAGCAAAAATCCCGTTTTGCCCTCTATTTTAGATGGCCTCGGAATGGGAATAGGATTCACGGTTGCCCTCTTCCTTATGGGCTTTATAAGAGAGCTTATCGGCGGCGGAACAGTTCTTGCGGGAACGGGCCTCGATATTGTCTGGACCGAAACTCCCTTGCTCGTTATGATTCTTCCTCCCGGAGGATTCTTTGTGTTCGGTGTTTTGGTGGCTCTTTCTAATAAGCTTGCTGTAAAAATGGGCAAGAAACCCGTCAAGAAGCTCGGCTGCAATGGTTGTAACGGAAATTGTGCCGCTTGTGGTGAAGCTAAAGAGGAGGTGGAAGCATAATGGATATCGGAAATATTGTAACCATCCTTTTGGCAGGTATTATGACCGAGAATATGGTGCTTTCAAAGTTTATGGGTATTTGCCCATTCCTCGGTGTCTCCAAAAAAGTTAATACCGCTGTTTCCATGAGCATCGCCGTTATCTTCGTTATGATAATGGCAACCGCCGTAACCTATCCTATATATAATAGCCTTCTTCTTCCGAATGGGCTTGAATATCTTCAAACGATAGTATTCATTCTTGTTATTGCCGCCCTCGTTCAGCTTGTTGAGATAGTTTTAAAGAAGTTTATTCCGCCTTTATATAAAGCTCTCGGAATATATCTCCCTCTTATCACGACCAACTGCGCTGTTTTGGGTATCACACTTCTTAATTTCACAAGCGTAAGGGTTAATAACTTCCTCGAAGCCATTTTCAATGCTTTGGGCGCAGGTCTGGGATTCCTCGTTGCAATGCTTATTTTCGCAGGCGTCAGAGGAAGGCTCGAAAAAAGCGATATTCCCGAAAGCCTTCAGGGGCTTCCAATAACCCTTATTTCTGCCGCCATAGTTTCGCTTTCCTTCTTGGGATTCGCGGGAATCGTTTAAGGGGGTAGAAAAATGAGTATGATAGTTTTAGCAATTATAATAGTCAGCGTTATCGGAATTGTTGCGGGTGTAGGATTGTCAGTTGCGTCCGTTGCTCTTGAGGTTCCCGTTGATGAAAAGGTTGAAAAGGCGAGAGAGGTCCTCCCCGGCGCTAATTGTGGCGGATGCGGATATTCAGGTTGCGATGCCTATGCAGAAGCTGTTGCAAATGGCGAAGCAGAGCCGAATCTTTGCACTCCCGGCGGAGCAGAAGCAGCCAAAGCTCTGGCAGAGATTGCGGGAGTTGAAGCGGAATTCGTGAAAAAAGTTGCCTACGTTACTTGTAACGGTGGCTGTGATAATACCTTGCGAAAATTTGAATATAAAGGCATCGGCTCTTGCGTTGCGGTTTCTGCGCTTTTGGGCGGAGATAATTCCTGCGCTAACGGTTGCCTTGGCAGAGGCGATTGTGTTCTTGCTTGCGATGAAAAGGGAGTTTTTATAAACGATAAGGGCATAGCCGAAATAGACTCCGCTTCTTGCGTAGGTTGCGGAAAATGCGCTAAGGTTTGCCCCAGAGGAATAATTAAGCTCCTCCCTGAAAAACAGCCTCAGGTTATTGTTAAATGCAATAACAAGGAAAAAGGCGCGGTTGCCAGAAAGAATTGCAAGGTTGCTTGTATAGGATGTGGCCTTTGCGCGAAGGTATGCGAATCGGATGCAATAACCGTTGAAGATAATCTCGCAGTTATCAACCCCGAAAAATGTACCGCTTGCGGAAAATGTATGGAAAGATGTCCGCAAAAGTGCATAGTGATTGAATAAGAAAAATAAAAAAACAAGCTCCTTCGGATTGTTGTTCCGATGGAGCTTCTTTATATTTTAAGCTATAGTCTGCGCAAGTGCTACGATTATCGGCATGGTTATAATAGAAAATAAGGTTGAAATAGAAACGATATTCGTTGAAAGCTCAATATCTCCGTCGTATTTAACTGTAAACATCGTAACAGCAACCGCAACGGGAGCGCTTATGGATATAACCGATGAGGTGAAAAGATCTCCTCTGAAGCCGAGTACGTAAAGCACAAAAAGGGAAATTAGTGGAACAAGCAGAAGCGAAACTGCGATTCCTTCAAGACCTGCCTTTTTAGAAAAGATGCTTTTGAAGGATATTTTAGAAAGGTAATATCCTATAACTATCATCGGAAGCGGCGTGTTGAGGTTTGAAACGTGGGTAACAGCGGTCTTAATAATATCAGGAACCTCAATGGGTAGTATAAATAGCGGAACTCCGATTAAAACTGCGATAATTCCGGGATTAAGCAAAATCTTTTTAAGGTTTAGCTTATCCTTTCCATAGCTCATCGCATAAACGCCGTAAGTCCAAAGGAAGATGGTAAGAACGGTGGCGTAAGCCGAGGCATAAAAAGCGCCGATGGTTCCGAGAAGAGCAAGCTGAAGAGGCAGCCCCATAAAGCCTGCGTTCGATAGCATTGAAGCCCCTCGCATAACAGCCTTCCTTTTGATATCCTTTGTGTGGAATATCAGATGACCGCAAAGGATTCCTATGCCATGGCAAATAACCGCCGCTATTGCCGCTAATAAATAGTTGAAGGCTTCGGTTTCATTGAAGGGCCTTATAAAAGAATTTATAATTACCGCAGGCGTTGCAAACATGAGGCAGAGGTCGGAAATAACCTTAACTGCAGTATCATTTAAAACCTTAACTTTTCCGCAGATGAAGCCTAAGCAAACGAGGATGAAGAGGATTAAAACCTGCCCTGCAACACCTAAAAGATTATTTAAAAAATCGTTCAATTTGTCTTCTTCCTTTCAATTCTCTCCAACAAAGCTTCGGCGCATCTGATACCATCAACCGCCGCAGACATAATTCCGCCCGCATAACCCGCGCCTTCTCCGCAAGGGAAAATTCCATCAATATTAGAGGATTTTTGCTCATTGCGAAGGATTCTCACGGGTGATGAGCTTCTCGCCTCGGGCACCGTTAAAATAGCATCGTTATCAGAAAATCCGCGAAGTTTTTTATCAAATTCCCTGATGCCGAGCTTCAGGCTATCGGTTATAAAAGAGGGGAGAACCTTTTCTATATCATCGAATATAACTCCGCTTTGGGCTGAAGGCTTTATTTTTCCGTTCCGTTTTGAAGGAATACCCTTGAAAAAATCGCCAACGCGCTGAGAAATGGGGAGATAGTTGCTTCCTATATTAAAAGCTGCGCTTTCGATTTTTCTTTGAAATTCTATGCCTGCCAAAACGTCATCGCCCTCAAAATCGGATGGCTCAACCGATACGAGAAGCGCACTGTTCGCATTTTCGCCAACTCTTTTATGATAGCTCATTCCGTTAACGCAAACACCGCCTTCCTCGCTCGAAGCGTTTATAACTTCTCCTCCCGGGCACATACAGAAGCTGTAAACGCCTCTTCCGTTTTTAAGATGGGTAGAGAGCTTGTAATCGGTTGGGCAGAATTCGGGGAAGTTGGCAAAAGAGCCTAATTGAGAAAGGTCGATATCCCTTTGCTTATGCTCAATTCTTGCTCCAACCGCAAAGGGCTTTCTCTCCATATCCAGTCCCTTGTTTTTAAGCATATAAAACGTTTCTCTTGCGGAATGTCCGATAGCGAGGATCAGCTCCTCGCAGTCATATATTTTATCTTTTCCTTCTGATTCAATAATTATTTTGGAAAGCTTTTGGTTTTCTTCAATAATATCCTTGAGCTTTGAGGAAAAATTCACCTCTCCGCCGAGCCTTATTATCTCTTTTCGGATGTTTTTGATAACGTTCCTCAAAATATCTG
>JAZORV010000332.1:0-4484 GCA_045656785.1 Acutalibacteraceae bacterium
TACCCTCCCTGAGCATCGGCAGGTTAAGATGGAATCGGTTGAGGTTTATTGTCCGATAGGCGAGAGCGTTCAGCTTTCTGCCGAAATTCTCGGCGCCAAAGGCGAGATAGAATGGTCTATCGCCGCCAACGATGGCCCCGAATGTTATATAAGCGAAAATGGAGTATTCTCTCAGGGCGAAGGCTTAAACCCCGGGGATAAATATTGCATAAAAGCAACCCTTCGCGGCGAGCCCTTAACGTATGCCACAGCAATTGTTAAAATCGGCACCCCCGAAGACCAACTCGACGAACCGCTTTTGATAAAGTAAAGATTATACGCTTCCGAACGTTTCTCGGGAGCGTATATTTTTTCCTAAAAAAACGATATTGCAGAGGAAGAAATATATGGTATAATTTCGTTGAGGGGCGAAAGCCTCGATAATGCAAGAGAGAGTGATGAAAAAATGAAAACTGTAACTATCGATAAGAGCCGTCAGGGCTTTGATGCGCTTGATTATGTCGGCAGAAATCTGCTTGAGGGAATCGAGCCCGAAATCAGAAGCATTGATGGGTCTATTCCCGAGATGAAAAATATTAAGACCTTTTATGATGAAAAGGCGCATCTTGAGCTTACTTTGCCTTTCAAACTCGATAAGCATATCGATATTTTTTCGGATAATTTCACCGTTACTTATCCTTTATCGGGCAAAGAGGAGATTAACACTGCTTTTATATCCGGATTTTCAAACGGAAACTATATGATAGGCGATTTTGAGCTTTTCTTTGCGGATGAAAAGGAAACCCTTTATTCGGAAGAAAACTGTATTGCTCACGTTGATAATTCCGGAATTTATAGGGAGTTCGGAAGCAACCGCCATTCCGAGGTTTTTATCGGTGGGCTTAATGTTAATGCTAAGTTTTTTGGCATCAGGGTTAATAAAGCCTGCGGCGCGGATGATATTTGCCGAATTTCCCACATTGCGCTTTATAACGATGAGGAAACCGAGAGCCTTTGCTTTATAAAAAGAAATTATAAGATAACGAACAAGCTTTCTTCAGAATCGGTCGAGGGCATTGAAGGGGATGCCGCCATCCTTTTCGATGGCAACTGCTTTACAGATGCCTGTGTTTATTTGAGTGAGCTTATCCTCGCTCCCGAACATAAGATAGAAAACCTTATGCTAACGGGCGATTTCGGAGATTTTGATGTTTATTCCGCCGACGATAAGGAAAAGCTTTTTTCTGATGAGGCGTTGAAAATTAAAACCGAAGAAAAGGAAACGGGAAATGCTTTCAAAAGCGTTTTCGTGGAGCTTCCCGAGAAATCTAAAAAATATGTTGGCATAAAATTTGAATCAAAGGCATCCTTGCAAGAAATTGGCGGATATACCTTCGAACGCTTCGTTAAAGCAGATCTCGATACCATTAGAAATAAGGATTTTATCGGCGTTGGTGCAAATGAGTTGCCGATGGCAATGATGCCCGAATCGAGAATGGACGGCTTCCGCGACGTTTATTGGCCCGTTTATGAAAATAGAATGATAAAGGCTAAGCCCTCCGTTTTGAGGCTTTGGTTCCAGGTGGATTGGGTCGTTCTCGATGAGGAGGATTATAAAAAGGGAGTTTGCAATTTCTCATTGCCGAAATTCCGCTCTGTTTTAAAATATCTCGACGTTTATGAAAAGGCAGGAATCGACGTTCTTTTCAATTTCGGCTGGAAAAACGGAACCGAAATTCAGTCTTGGTTCTCGGTTCCGAGGGCGGGAGTTGGCCCAAGAAACGGAACAGGACTTGGCTCTTCTGCTCCGAAGGATTTTGATGGCTTTGCCAAAACCTGCGCCTCGGTTATTCGCGAGCTTTGCCAAAACCGCGGATATAAATGTATAAAATATTTAACCTTCTATAATGAATCTGCCTATGGAGACAGAGATACGCCTGCCGCAGATTTTGTGGGCTATCCCGGCCATGCGCTCGAAAAATGGGACGAAATGTTCTGCGCTGTAAGAAATGAGCTTATTGAGCAAAAGCTTGACCACCTTGTTGATTTCTGGCTGTCGGAAGTTTCGGGCAGTGATAAAATAGAGCTCGAATGGATGGATTTCTTCTCGGGCAAATATCCCGAAATCAATAAGATGAACACCTTCCATCGCTATGAAAGAACCTATGATACTCGCCTCCAATATTTTAAAGAGGTTAAGGAAACCTGCAAGGGTCAGCCTGCTGTTGCCTCGGAGTTTGCGGTTTATACAGAGCCTACGTGGGAAGCGAGCGATATGGAATACGTTATGTCCCTTCTTCGCTCCGGTCTTAGCGGCGGCCTTTATTGGACCTTCCAGGGCGTTATGATGACAGATCCAACCTGGCTCGGCCTTCGCGGAGGTTGGTGGAGCCCCGCTTACCTTCCAAACGGTCTTAAAAGCGAAGGGAATTCATATCATCATTTAAGCTTGTTTACCCATTATCTTCCAATACATTCCGAGGTTCTCGAATGCTCGGTTGATGATAACGATGTAAGAGCTGAAGTCATAAGAACTCCCGATGGGGAATATACAGTTTTTGTTGAGAATAAACCGGGCTTGAAAAACAAGCCGATAGAGATTGATTTCGGCAAGAAATTAAACCGCAAGTTCAGAAAACACGTTTTAAGGCTCGATTTTAAGAAGGACGGAAATCTCATGGTTCCTCCCGCAGAGAAGGAATTTGAGGTTTCAGATAAGCTGAAGGATACCATAGAAACGGAGTATTGCCTCATAGCCTATACGAGCCTTCCCGAATTTAAGCAGGTTAAAATGGATAGCACAGAGGTCTTCTGTCCCTTGGGCGAGAGCATAAAGCTTGGCTGCGAGCTTATCGGATGCGAGGGCGAAATAGAATGGTCCATCGAGTCAAGCGAGGGCGCGGAGTGTTATATCGATGAAAATGGAGTTTTCTCTCAGGGTGAATACGTTATCCCTGCAAACAGATATTGCGTTAAAGCCCAGCTTAAAGGCGATGAATTAACCTATGGAACAGCCATTGTTAAGATCGGAGCTCCCGAGGATCAGCCTCCTGCAAAAGTCGTGCATTTAGTATAAAAGAAAACAAGCTCAAGAGTCTTTTTCAAGATTCTCGAGCTTGGTTTTTTATTTTTTCCTAAAATGCGAAAAAAGTTGTTGTAATCAAGATGGCTTAATGGTATAATAGCCTTGAAAAAATAAAGGGGCGCAAAGCCCCCCGAAAAAAGGTGATAAAAATGAAAAATGCAATGGTTGAAAGAGGCTATCAAGGCTATTCCGCTTTTCGAAAAATCGGTGAGAATCTTATAGCCGAGGTAGAGCCTAAGGTTTTGAATTTCGATGGAACTATTCCCGAAATGAAAAATAATAAGGGCGTGTATGATGAGAAAGCGCATCTCGAAATGAACGTTCCTTATGATGCGATTCATCATATCGATGTTTTCTCCGAAAATTTTACGATAACATATAACATCGGCAAGCCAATTGAGGTTGGAACAGTATTCGTTTCAGGATTTTCCGAGGGTGGAGACTACGTTATCGGAGATTTCGAAGTTTTCTTCGCCAATGATGAGGCTTCCCTTTATAATGAGGAAAACAGAGTTGCTCATATCAATAACGAAGGCGTTAGAGAAAAGATGGGCGGCGAACGTTGCTCGGAAATGTTTATAAGCGTTGGCAATATAACCGCTTCTTGCTTCGGCATCAAGGTTAATAAGGCCTGCGCGGCTGATGATATTTGCCGAATCGGAAATATCGAGCTTTATAACGATGAAAGAACCTATCAGCTCAAATATATGAGCGAAAATTTCGAAAAAAATAAAATTCTTCCTGAAAACATTGAAATCGAAGGCGCCGATGCTTCGATTCTTTGCGACGGTATCGTTTTTGATGGCAATTCCGTTAAAACAGATAGTGTTGTTATTAATACCGAAAAAGACCTTGAGGATATCTCTATCGTTGGCTTTTTTGGAGATTTCGAGGTTTATACCTCCGATGATAAGGCTGACCTTTTCTCGGGCGAAAAGCTTAATATCGAGAAAACCGAAAAGGATACAGAGCTTGAAGAACGCAGCGTTATTTTTACCCTTCCCGAAAAGAAAGCATACATCGGAATTAAATTCTCGGAAGAGGCTGAGCTCGAGGAGCTTGGGGGCTATACATTCAAGCGCTATATTAAAGCAGACCTCGATACTGTAAGAACCGAGGATTTCATTGGAATCGGCGGAAATGAGATTCCGATGTACTTAATGCCTGAATCGAGAGCCGATGGCTTCCGCGACGTTTATTGGCCACTATATGAAAACCGCATTATAAAATCTCAGCCCGCAGCCCTTCGCGTTTGGTTCCAGGTTGACTGGGTTGTTGATAATGAAGAAGATTATAAAGAAGGAAAATGCAATTTCTCGATGCCTAAATTTAAGGCTTTCTTAAAATGTCTTGACGTTTATGAAAAAGCGGGAATTGAGGTTAATTTTAACTTTGGTTGGAAGGTTTCAACCGAGATTCA
>JAZORV010000333.1:0-2927 GCA_045656785.1 Acutalibacteraceae bacterium
GATTATCCGCGTTTGCTTAAAGCAAAAACACCCGAAAAGGTTTCAAAAAGCCTTCTTGGGTGTTGTTTTTTTATCAATTTTGGAGCCCTTATTTGGTTTTTTGGAAGGTGAGCGTGATTTTCGTTCCCTTCTCGACCTCGCTTTTTATATCAATTTCTGCGCCGAGCCTTGAGGCCCCATGCTTAACGATTGAAAGCCCGAGTCCTGTTCCGCCGACAAGCTTTGATCGGCTCTTATCAACCCTATAAAATCTCTCAAAAATGCGCTCGATTTCTTCCTCGGCAATTCCGATTCCGCTATCCTCAACCGAAAATTCAACCGCCTCGGCGTTTTCCTTTACCTCCGCTTTAACGAAGCCCTCTTTTCGGTTGTATTTAATGGCGTTATCAAGCAGATTGAAAACAATTTCCTCGGCAATTCTCTCGGGGGCAAGGATTATTCCTTCATCTCCCGAAACTGTAAGCGTTACCTCCGCCTTTTTCGCCGCATGGGCGAGCCTTTCGGCGGTGGTTTCAGCGAGAGATTTAAGCGAAATCATAGAGTTTTCCTCGATTTCCGAGGCGCTTTCCTCAAGGCGGGAAAGCTTGATGATATCCTCAACAAGGCTCATCAGTCTGCCCGATTCCTTATGGATATTATCCGCAAAATGGGGGATATCCTCCGCGCGGACGAGCCCATCCCTTATAATTTCGGCAGTTCCGGCGATGGAGGTCAAGGGGGTTTTTAATTCGTGAGAAACGTTAGCGGTAAACTCTCGGCGAAGCTTATCCTTCGATTCGTGCTGACGCCTTATTTCCTCCATTTGGCTATGGATTTTTCTATTCTGCGAGGCAATTTTCTGAACAAAGGGCTTAAGCTCGGGATAAATGTCCCTGTCATCGGGATTTTCGAGGTCGATTTCGTTTATCGGCTCGGTGATGCTCTTGGCAACGCGCGATGCAATAAAAATAGAAACTATAATTGCTATCGTCAGGATAATAATGGTTTGATAAAACAGATTAACGACAAGCGTTGCGACATTATCTCCTCTGCCGAAAACCTTAAGCTCGCCATATTTTGTTTGAATGGTTTCGAAGGTGTAATCCTCCTCATGCTCTCCCATTTCGTAAACTATTTTTCCCTTTTTATCGGTTATTTTTATTCCTGCAATTTTTTCATCCTCAATATTCTCGAGAAAGCTCGTTCCATTCTCCTCAACAGCCGCCGCGATATATTTTGCCGATGCCCGAAGCTCAGCGGCGGCAACGTTATCATAATAGATATACATTGCCGAAAAAATCGTAACGGAAGATGCGAGAAAAACAACGAAAACCGCTATAAAAATATTTTTAAGGATTTTAATTTTCAAACGCTTCAGCCTCCGAATTTATAGCCTATTCCGCGAATTGTTTTGATAGTGTCGCCCGCCGTTCCAAGCTTTTGGCGGAGCGTTCTGATATGGACGTCAACCGTTCTGTTTTCGCCATCGAAATCATAGCCCCAAAGCTTATTCAGAAGCTGATCACGGGTGAAAACGGTCTGCTTATTCTTCATAAGAAGGGCTAAAATACTGAATTCTTTAAGGGTAAGGGCGATTTTTTCGCCGCCAACGAAGGCTTCGTGCCTTTCTTCGGAAAGGGTTATTCCGCCGCCCTCTAAAACCGCGCTGTTCTCATCCTTTTCGGTTCTTCTGAGAAGCGCCTTAACTCTGGCAACAAGCTCCATCATTCCGAAGGGTTTAGTTATGTAATCGTCGGCTCCGAGGTCAAAGCCGATGACCTTGTCGTATTCTGTCGATTTTGCGGTCAACATAATAATTGGCAGCTTTTTATACTTCGGATTGGCGCGAAGCTTTTTCAAAATCTCAAGCCCGTCCGTTCCGGGGAGCATTATATCGAGAAGCAAAAGCTCTGGGGTTTCCTTTTCCAAAGCCGTAAGCAGTTCAGCCTCGTTACCCATGCCACAAGAAGGCAGACCAACGTTATTGAGGGTGTAAACCACAAGCTCCCTTATGCTGTTATCATCTTCAACAAGATAGATCATCTTTTTTCTCCTTTTCTCCTAAAAGAGGCATCTTTCTTATTTTTCAAGAAGTCTTTTTGCCGCCTCGCGTGCTTCCTTAGTGTAGCTGAAATCCGAAGCTATAGCGTGGAGCTCTTCTTTTTCCTCGCCCGAAAGCTTTTCGAGCATTCTTGCAAGCTCGGATTCATCGAGAGGTGAGTCATCCTCCTCTATCGGCTCGATTTCGGGGGCTTCCGCGGTGGAAACCGCCTCATCTATTGCCTTTCTCATATACTGAACGTGCAAAATATAAGCCCATTCGGCGTTATTATAAAGCTCGCGCTGCTCCGAAATTACAGCATCGAGATTTTCATCCGTTAAGGAAAGAATTTCGCGCATAAAGCTATCGGCGGTATCATTTTCGCTAACAATACCCTCGAGGAATTGCTCAATTTCCGACTCCTTCATTTCCTTCATTTTTTCGAAAATAGCGTTGGTTTCATCCTCGTTGATTTCATAGAGCTTATTGGTTACGGCATCCCCAACCTCAATTTCGCGCTTTTCATCAGAGCTTCCTTCGGAATCGGTCTCGATTCCGCCATAAAGCTCGATATAATCCTTAATCTGGCGCTTGCCTTCTTCGGAAAAGCTCTCATAATCCTCAGGCTCGATGGGGATTTTATTTTCTATTTTCTTAATAATGGCTTCTGCCTTGTTATAGCAGTCCTCACAAAGGCGGTTTCCCGATTTTCCTGTAAGGATATCCTCGCCCCATGGGGAGAAAAAGCCGATTTTCTTTTCACATAGCATACAATAACTTGCCATTTTTTCATAACCTCCAATTTTCAGATGATTATATTTTTCAAATTTATAATCGATATTGTAGAAAACGGTTATAACCGTTTTGGCAGAATAAATTCTGCCTCTGACAAGCTTATGCTTGTCAG
>JAZORV010000334.1:0-1358 GCA_045656785.1 Acutalibacteraceae bacterium
ATTTCGGTTGAGGGAGTTCCGGGGTAGCTTGAAACAACTCCTATTCCGCCCTCCCAAAAGCCTCTTGCTAAGGCTTCGTTTCCTATCATAAGCTTTTTCATAAATTTTATCTCCTTTAGTTGGTTGTTGCTTCTTCAACAAGCCTTACGCCACAGTATATCTCGCGAAGCTTTGGCTTTTCGATTTTGCCTGTGGGGTTTCGGGGAATGTCGGCGAAGATGATCTTCTTAGGTCTCTTATATCGGGGAAGACCCTCGCAGAAGGCATTGATTTCTTCTTCCGAAGCGGTTTCGCCCTCTTTAAGCTCGATAATAGCGGCGGCAATTTCGCCGAGGCGCTTATCGGGAAGACCGATAACGGCTGCATCTTTTATCTTCATATTGGCTCTTAAATAGTCCTCTATCTGAACGGGGTAGAGGTTTTCGCCTCCCGAAATGATAACATCCTTCTTTCGGTCAACAAGATAGATGAATCCATCCTCGTCCTCTTTTGCCATATCTCCTGTGAGAAGCCATCCGTCTTTTAATATCTCATTGGTGGCATCGGGATTTTTATAGTAGCATTTCATAACGCCGGGGCCATGAACAGCAAGCTCTCCAACCTCGCCGGGCTCAACATCATTAAGCTCTGAATCAACGATTCTTGTCTTCCATCCGAATCCCGCTTTTCCGATAGCTCCAACCTTATGAATGTTCTCAACTCCCAAATGAACGCAACCCGGGCCAATCGATTCCGAAAGACCATAGTTGGTGTCGTATTCGTGGTGGGGGAAGATCTTTTTCCAGCGCTTAATAAGGCTCGGAGGAACGGGCTGAGCGCCAATATGCATCAATCTCCAGGTTTCGAGGCGGTAGTCCTCTAATTTGAGCTTTCCGCTATCGAGCGCATCGAGAATGTCCTGCGCCCAGGGAACGAGAAGCCAAACGATGGTGCAGCGCTCTTCGCTGACGGTGCGGAGAATCCACTCGGGGCTGACACCGCGGAGGATTACGCCGCGGCTTCCGGAGAGTAGGGAACCAAACCAATGCATCTTCGCACCGGTATGGTAAAGGGGAGGGATGCAGAGGAACACATCGTCCTTGGTCTGACCATGGTGAGCCTGCTCAACCCTGGCAGAGTGCATAAGGGCTTCGTGGCTATGGATAATGGCCTTGGGGAAGCCGGTGGTGCCGGAGGAGAAGTAGATGGCGGCATCGTCATCCTCGGTCAACGCCACAGGAGGCGCACTGGAGGAGCAGAAACCCATCAAATTCAGGCAATCCTCGGTATATTCCGGACCATTTCCGCCAACAAAGAACAGCATCCGCACGCCGGGTATGGTATCCTTAATAGCGTCCATACGGCTGATAAACGCAGGC
>JAZORV010000335.1:0-1064 GCA_045656785.1 Acutalibacteraceae bacterium
ATAACCGTTTTCTACAATATCGATTATAATTATAATGGCTGAAATAAATCAAGTTTTTAAAGAAAAGGAGGGGTAGCGTGCTGATAGAAAAGTTTCTGAATTTTGCTTGGCGTATTCGCCATAGATTTCGAAAATTCAAGAAAAAGCTTTTCCGCCCGGTAAGGCAAAGGCTTGAAAGAATAAGGCCCGGGTATGAGCTTAAATATAGTAAAAAGCATCCGTTCGCGCGCTATACTTCCGCGAAGCGCTCCAATCTTTGGAAGCATAGATATTCCGAATATGCCGCCTATCAGCCGATAGAAGATAACTGGGTTTTATATGAATCCCATTTCGGAATCGGTATGGTTTGCAATCCTTATGCCATTTTCAAAGCCTTTGAGAGAGATGAGGATTTCGGGAAGTACGTTCATATATGGGTTATAGACGATGAGAAGGAGTTAAGTCTTTTAAGGAAGGAATATAAGGCCCTCAAAAACGTTAAGTTCGTTCGCTATGCAAGCGTGGGATACGCTTATTTCCTTGCGAAGGCCAAGTACCTTATAAATAATACCTCTTTTTCTCCATGCTTCCATAAAAGAAAAGGTCAGGTTTTTCTTAACACCTGGCATAGCATAACCGTTAAATCCTTAGGGTATGATACTCCCGATGGCCCGAGAATTATCAAAAATATGCTCAGAAGCATGATAATGTCGGATTATATTATTTCGCCTAATGAATTTATGACCGATATTTATGATAATTCCTTCAGATTAAGGGATGTAACAGATGCAAAATATATCGAAGAGGGCTATCCGAGAAACGATTTGCTTCTTAATGCCGATAAAGAGAGAGTTTTTGAAAAGCTCGAAAAGAGAGGAACAAAGCTCGAAAAGGGCAAGAAGATTATTCTTTATGCCCCCACCTGGACCGGTAATAATGCAGGCGCGCCTATAATCGATATGCAAAAGTATACCGATTTTTATGAGCATATCAATAAAACTATCGATACCAATGAATATCAGCTTCTCATAAAGCCGCATCCTGTGGTTTACAGAAGGTTGACCGATAAGGAAAGAAAAAGCGGA
>JAZORV010000336.1:0-1019 GCA_045656785.1 Acutalibacteraceae bacterium
TTATAAGAGAAATCCCCAGATGAACCTTTGGTTTAAAGAAGCCGTTGCCGACCCTGTCTTCTTAAGCTATGCTCATGAGATTTATTGGCAGTATCGCGATAATTTCGAATATATGATAGCTGAAGATGGCTATATGGAAAAGAGCTATGAGCTTCTCTATGAATCCGGTCTTAAAAACTCCGAGATTTGGAAATGGAGCGTTGGCTACGAAGAAGACTATAATAGAATGCTCGTTTGGATGAAGAACCGCCTCGATTGGCTCGATAAGCAGTTCGCAACAGAGGAAAGCCTCATCGCTTCTATGGCTGCTCAAACGAGCGCATCAGGCGTAACCTCTTATTCAAGCATCAAAGCTTATGAAAATTATTCCAAAATGCAGCTCAACGTTTCTACCGAATCGGGAACGGAGCTCAAGAAGGATGATTCAGTAGCAGGAGCAAAGTATCTTGCTCAAATGCCCGATAAGATTAAAAACGGAGTATCAATAACAGATAGCAATATCGTAAAGGTTGTTCGCGAAATAAATGGAGCAAACAGAGAAACTGTTAATGTCTCGGGCGGATACGCTTTCTTCTCTGATATGGTAGAGAAGGATCTCCATCGCGAAGATGGACAAAAATCGGTAGTTTTGTATACAGGCTATAATTCCTCAGGAGCTGTTGTTGGCAAAACTTATGCAACCTTTGAAGTTACCCCATGCCCTTGCATCGGAACGAGCACAAAGATTGAAGGCTTCGTGTTCCCTAAATGTACAGAAGAAGGTTATTCCGGAGATGAGGTTTGCGTTGTTTGCGGAAAGGTTGTTTTAAAAGGCGAACCGATCCCCGCAACTGGCCATAAGAATGCAACGTTTGTTGGTGAAACAGCTTCAACCTGTAGCAAGGCAGGAGCTAAGGCTCACTATCATTGCAATGATTGCAACAAAAATTTCTTTGAAATTGGCGTAGGTGCCGTTGCGGTAACCGACCAAGAGCTCAAATTCCCTCTTAATCCTTCTAACCACGTAGGAACAGTAGTTT
>JAZORV010000337.1:0-7212 GCA_045656785.1 Acutalibacteraceae bacterium
AATATGAAAAAATTAATTTTGATCGGAGAAAAAAGCAATGAATCTTCCGGAAATGTTTGGCTGCAAAGTTTTCAATAAACGCGTTATGAAGCACAGATTATCTCCTCAGATATATGATGCGCTTCAGTCTACGATAAAAAAAGGAGCTCCTCTTGATTTGCAAGTTGCAAACGAAATTGCAACTGCGATGAAGGAATGGGCTATCGAGCTTGGAGCTACTCACTATACCCATTGGTTCCAGCCGATGACGGGCATCACCGCTGAAAAACACGATAGCTTTATTTCCCCTGACGGCAAAGGGAATATCATAATGGATTTCTCGGGTAAAGAGCTCGTTAAGGGCGAATCAGATGCTTCGAGCTTTCCAAGCGGCGGAATCAGAGCAACCTTTGAAGCTCGAGGATACACCGCTTGGGATCCTTCTTCATTTGCATTTGTTAAAGAAGGTTCCTTATATATACCGACAGCGTTTTGCTCCTATAATGGTGCCGCGCTCGATAACAAAACTCCCCTTTTGCGCTCCATGGAAGCTATCGATAAGGTTTCATTAAAGGTTCTTAAGCTTTTCGGAATTACGGACGCAAAAAGAGTTATTCCCAATGTTGGCGCTGAGCAGGAATATTTTATAATTGATAAAGAAACCTATTTACAAAGAGAAGACCTGATTTACACGGGCAGAACGCTTTTCGGAGCAAAGCCTCCGAAGGGCCAGGAGCTTGGAGATCAATACTACGGTCAGCTCAAACCGAAAATTATTGAATACATGAAGGATCTTGACCATGAGTTATGGACTCTTGGCGTGAATGCTAAAACAAAGCACAACGAGGTTGCTCCCGCGCAGCATGAATTAGCGCCTGTTTTTGCTACTGCAAACGTTGCTACCGACCATAATCAGCTTACTATGGAGATTATGAAAAAGGTTGCTGACCGACATGGCCTCGTTTGCCTGCTTCACGAAAAGCCTTTCGCAGGAGTTAACGGAAGCGGTAAGCATAACAACTGGTCGCTTTCAACGAAATCCGGCATTAATCTTCTCCGCCCCGGCTCTCATCCTGAAAAGAACACCAAGTTTCTTTTATTCTTAATGGCAGTTATAAAGGCTGTTGACGAATATCAGGATCTTATAAGAGTTTCTGTTGCATCAGCCGGAAACGACCATCGTTTGGGAGCTAACGAAGCTCCTCCTGCGATTCTCTCAATGTATTTAGGCGATGATCTCGAAGAGCTTTTAAAAGACATTGCTAACGGCATTGAATATGAAGCGCATGAGAGAAATATAATGGATCTCGGCGTTAAGCAGATTCCGAAATTCATGCAGGATACAACCGATAGAAACCGAACCTCTCCATTCGCATTTACAGGAAATAAATTCGAGCTGCGCATGCTCGGCTCTTCTGCTTCTATTTCAGCTTGCAATATCACATTAAACACAATCGTTGCAAAGGAACTCGATGAATTCTATGATAATTTAAAGGATGCCAACGATATTGATAAGGCAGTTTATGAGTTAGTTGCCAAGACCTACAAGGCGCACAAGAGAATTATCTTCAATGGCAACGGATATTCTAAGGAATGGGAGGAAGAAGCCGCAAAGAGAGGCCTCCACAACCTCAAAACCACTCCCGATGCTATCCACACAATGCTCGAACCGAAAAATATTGAAGTCTTTGAAAAATACGGAGTTTATTCGGAAGAGGAAATTCGCGCAAGACACGAGATATATCTCGAAAACTACTGCAAGGTTATTGCTATCGAAGCGCTTACAATGGCTTCGATGATAAGAAGAAAGATTATCCCTGCGGTTCTTGAATATCAAAAGACCCTATCTGAGCTAATCGAGAGCAAAATGAATATTGGGTTTGAATGCGATACAGAAAAAAGAATTCTTCTTTCTATATCAACAAATACCAAACTCGCTTTTGAAAGATTAAGCATATTAGAACAGGCAATAAACGAAAGAGAAGCCATCGAAGACCTACAAGAAAAGAGCGAATTCTATAAATCAGATTTACTGGGCAACATAGAAGCTTTGAGAGAGGTTATCGACAAGCTCGAATCCGAAGTTTCGGCAGATTATTGGCCAATACCGACATATTCAGAAATATTATACAGCGTTATATAAAAGAAAAAAGGCTCTCATTTTGAGAGTCTTCTTTCTTTGAAAGGATGTTTATGCTGCCCTATTAAAGCCGGTTTTCTTAGTTTCTTTTTTAGAAAATTTAGAGAAGAGCTTTTTTTCAAGTTTTGCAAGCTTTGGCTCATTAAAAAGCCCCCAAATGAAGAATACCGCAAGAAAAAGCTCGATTGTGGTTTGGATAATAAATGTATTAGACATATTTTTTACCTCCGTTTTCTTTCTACAATTATATTATATGCAATAATAAGTCCGATAAATAGGACTTGAGGCAAAAAAATTGAAAGCTGACCGATTTTTTTCGGTCAGCTTTCTTTTTATTGCTTTCTTGCTATTTTATATTCATCATCAAGATTGAAATAAGGACATTCCCTATAATCGCTCGAAAGGAATCGATAAAGCTCATCCTCATCTAAATTAACGAGGCATTCATAAACTTCCTCTTCCTCATTATAAACATAATTTACGCAGAATTCACAGTTAGATTTCCCCATAGCTTTTACTCCGTTCTAAGCGCCTCAACGGGGTCCTTCTTAGCGGCAATTTTGGATGGTATAAGGCCCGCAATCAAGGTTAAAATAACGCTAATTGCAACAAGGATAATCGCTCCGCCTACCGGCAGCACCGCTTTGAGGTTTTCAATCTCGGTTAAGCTATATAGAATAACGTTTATAAGAACGTTGCAAGCTAAAGATACTATAATACCTATAGCTCCCGCGGCAAAGCCGACAATCATCGTTTCAGCATTGAATACTCTCGAAACGTCACGTTTAGAGGCACCAATAGATCTCAGCACACCTATTTCCTTAGTTCTTTCGAGAACTGAAATATAGGTTATTATGCCAATCATTATCGACGAAACAATCAAGGAAATTGCAACAAAAGCGATAAGAACGTAGGAAATAGAATTAATAATAGTTGTGATAGATGACATCAAAAGCGCGATATAATCTGTATAGTTGATTTTATCCTCTTCTTTAACTCCCTTATTATATTTGTCAATCTCTTCTGAAATGCTATCTTTTTGCTCAAAGGTTGAAGAATACAGATTAATTCTCTTTGGGCTTTTCAGATCAACATACCCTAACTTCTTAAGATTATCAGAATAGGTTGAAGAAGACATCGTTGCAGGCATTACGCTCGGATCATCATAAAACTTAGCAAGATTATCCTCAGAAAGAGTCGGGGCTAAAAGGTCAAACGCAGCGGCTATATCGTTGGTGGTCATTGCTGCAATTGCATTTTGAACCTGTGCCGTTTTACCTGCGGCATAACCTGCTGCAAGCATTTCATCTGCTGCAGTTTCAAATTCCGAAACCTCAAGGGAATCGAAATACGCCTTCATGGTTTCTGCATCTGTTTCGCTATCTTCGGGGATGTTAGAAAGCAGATACTCTAAAATTTCTTCTCTTGATTTTCCATCGGTTACGGATGAAATATAAGCATTAAGCTCATCTTCCGTCGGAATAGAGGCAATTATAGGATAAAGCGCCGCTTTTTTTATGATATCTACTTTTTCGAAATATTCCCTCACCTTCTCGGCCTTTTGCGAGCTTGAGAGTTCCTCATAATCCTCAGGCTTAAAGGGCAGACCGGAAAAGACATCTGTTTTCGGAGATTCTTGTTGTTTTTTAATTATACTGTTATCCTTGGATTTTTCCACAACGTATTTAGTAAGCTTGCTTGTATACCCAATAGCGCCCTCCATCATATTTGCAGAAGAATCATCTTTCGGGCGAAGGATACCGGTAACCTTAAGATTTATACCGTTATTATAAAGAGTTTTAAGCCCCGCATCGGTTTTGGAAATATCACGATAGGTTTTGGTTGCACTATCATATGAATAGAAATCCGAAGCTAAAATCACCTTGAATTTCATATCACAGATTTCTTTATAGCTCCAGCTTTGAGCCTTGGTTTCGACCTCTTCTCCATTCATAAATGCCTGCATAACCTTCTTCATTTCATCGGAAGAAGTAAGCCCCAAAGCATACAAACAAAGGTCGCTAACCTCATTATTGCTATTAACTATCAAAACTATCTCATTGAATTTTTGGGGAAGTTTTCCATAAATTACATCATATTGCTCGGAAACGATTGGGCTGCAAGCCTCATTATTCATTCCGGGAAGCATCTCACTCCAAACATCCATATTTGCAAATGGTGATGATGCCATCATCTGAGAGCTCATAGACGTTGTAGCATTTGTGGCAGATTGTCCGTAAAGGTCGTTCATGAGCTCACTGATATCGGATTTAACAATCTCACCATCATCTTTTTTTGTATAGATATTAAGTTTCAGGTCATAGCTATACTGAACGGCAGTAAGATTATCATTGAAACCGTTTTTATCGTCTTCAATATAAGTCTTAAATTTCGAGAGATTATTAATATTCTTTTCTGTTGAACTAAAAGCATTAAGCATATCATACATGGTCGAGCTGGAATAAACTCTATCCTTTTTATGCTTCGTCTTTTTGTTATGCGCTCCCATTATATTTTTCATAAGCTCTGTTGCATCAACAGATTCAGCTTCGATAGTTATAGGATAAGAAGATAGCGTGTCCTCTTGAACGTCATCAATATAAATCTGAACTCCCGAGGAAACCGAAAGAATCAGAGCGATTCCTATGATTCCGATAGATCCTGCAAAAGAAGTCAAAAAGGTTCTTGCTTTCTTTGTTAAAAGATTATTAAAAGAGAGGCTCAAAGCCGTAAAAAAAGACATAGACTTCGCCTTGTTCTTCTTCGACTTCAACTTTTTACACTTTTCATTTTTCTCATCATATTTTTCAGGAGAAAACTCGTCAGAATCTGAGATAATTTTGCCATCCAGAAGCTTTATGATTCTCGTTGAATATTTTTCGGCAATTTCGGGATTGTGGGTTACCATTATGATAAGCTTATCTTTTGATATCTCTTTAAGAAGCTCCATAATCTGAACGCTGGTTTCGCTATCAAGAGCGCCTGTTGGCTCATCAGCGAGCAATATCTCAGGGTCATTGACAAGGGCTCTTGCAATAGCAACCCTTTGCATCTGACCACCCGACATTTGATTCGGCTTTTTATTAATTTGATCACCGAGGCCGACCTTCTCAAGAGCTTCTATAGCTTTTTCTCTTCTTTCCTTTTTGGAAACTCCCGAAAGTGTGAGCGCCAATTCAACGTTTGAAAGAACGGTTTGATGCGGAATAAGGTTATAGCTTTGGAAGACAAAGCCCACCTTATGATTTCTATAAACATCCCAATCGCTATCGGCATATTCCTTTGTGGAAACACCATCGATAACGAGGTCTCCACTCGTATATTTATCGAGGCCCCCAACAATATTAAGAAGGGTCGTTTTCCCACATCCAGATTGGCCAAGAATAGAGACAAATTCAGATTCTCTAAAGGAAAGCGAAACGCCTTTAAGCGCTTCAACCTTTGTTTCGCCCGTAATATACTCTTTTACGATGTTTTTTAATTCTAACAAAAGAGATCACCTACTCTTTCTTTATTTCATGATTATTATACTATCTTACATAATAAATTACAATTAATAAACTGTAAATTAATGGAAAAGCCGAACAATAAAAGTATTGCTCGGCACTATTTGTTTTATTCTTTGCTAAATTCAAGAAGCTCAAGCCCCTCGTTTTTTTCGAGAGCCCAGCGAATATTCCATTCGCTTGTAAAAATAAGAAGATTATTATTCTTCATATCCTGCACCCATTTTGTGTCAGAAGTCAGATTAAGCTTTTTAACGTCAATATCCTTATTAACTATCCATCTTATATGCTGATACGAAAGGTTGTTTCTTCTGATATCAACGTTATATTCATTTTTAAGACGGTGTTCCAAAACCTCAAACTGAAGCACACCAACAACGCCGACTATAACTCTCTCAAATCCGCTTGACGGCTCATGGAAAATCTGAATAGCACCCTCCTGCGCTATCTGAGAAATACCTTTGACGAACTGCTTTCTTTTAAGGGTATCAATTTGCTCGATTTCGGCAAAGTGCTCGGGAGCAAAGGTTGGTATTCCTTCAAATTGAATTTTCTGCTTAGCTTCACAAACTGTATCACCAATCGAAAAAATACCCGGATCAAAAACCCCAATGATATCTCCGGCGTAAGCTTCTTCGATAATTTCTCTCTCCTGCGCCATCATTTGCTGAGGTTGAGAAAGCTTTATATTTTTTCCGCCCTGCAAATGATAATACTCCTTACCTCTTTTGAATTCGCCTGAGCAAATTCTCATAAACGCAATTCTATCGCGATGGGCTTTATTCATATTTGCTTGAATTTTGAAAACAAACGCAGAGAAATTCTCTGAAAAAGGATCAACAACCATATCTTTGGTTTTTCTCGGAAGCGGAGATGTTGTCATTTTCAAAAAGTTTTCGAGAAAAGGCTCAACGCCGAAATTAGTTAATGCAGATCCAAAGAAGACAGGGCTTAGTTTTCCGTGTCTAACCTGCTCTAAATCAAACTCATAGCTTGCGCCATCGAGAAGCTCAATTTGATCGACAAGGTCCTTTCTCATATAAGGCCCGATAAGCTCATCAAGCTTTTCAGTATCGGTTATATCACATTCGATAGCAGTTAGCTTATTCTGACCGCTATGGAATTCATTAAAGGTTAAAATTCTGCGATTTTCTCTATCAAAAACACCTTTGAAATCAACACCGCAACCAATAGGCCAATTGATAGGATAGGTTCCAATACCAAATTCTTTTTCGAGCTCATCAAGCAATTCAAAGGGGTCTCTTGCTTCGCGGTCAAGTTTATTAATAAACGTAAAAATCGGGATATCGCGCATAGCGCAAACCTTAAACAATTTTCTTGTTTGCGGCTCGATACCTTTGGCAGCGTCAATAACCATAACCGCGCTATCGGCAGCCATAAGCGTTCTATAAGTATCCTCAGAGAAATCCTGGTGCCCAGGAGTATCAAGAATATTGATGCAATATCCATCATATTCAAACTGCATAACGGAAGAAGTTATGGAAATACCTCTTTGTTTTTCCAACTCCATCCAGTCAGAAACGGCATGGCGCGCTGTTGCCTTTCCCTTAACAGAGCCTGCAAGCT
>JAZORV010000338.1:0-2436 GCA_045656785.1 Acutalibacteraceae bacterium
GGATGCCTTTTTATGTTTATAGTGTATAAATATGAGTCCAATAAATCGGACTTGAAGATTGCTTATGATATACCTGTAACAAAAAAGCTTATTCATATAGCTCTTCCGATAACGCTTGGAAAATATACTCATACTGCTCTCAGAACGGTTGAGAACCTGATGGTCCCCACTATGCTTGCGTTATATAATTCCGATCGTGCAAGTTCTGTTGCATGGTTTGGAATGATAAAGGGCATGGCGATTCCGATTCTCTTTTTTCCTGCCTCTTTTTTGACTGCTTTTTCAACCCTTCTTATCCCCGAAATCAGCGAAGCTCTTGAATTGGGGCATCGATATAAGCTTAGATCGGGTGTTGAACGTGCGATAGGGATAACAATTATAATCTCAGTTTTTATTACGGGTGTTTTTTATCTTCTCGGAAATGAAATTTCGGCTCTCGTGTATCCCGAGGAAAATATTGCACCGCTTCTTATTTCTCTCTCACCTTTAATTCCGTTTATGTATCTCGAATGCGTTTGCGATGGGATATTAAAGGGGCTGGATCAGCAAAAGCATTCCTTTATATATTCGGTATTGGATTCGATTTCAAGGATTGCTCTGATTTGGCTATTGCTCCCGAAATACGGAATGCAAGGCTTTATCTGGATAATGGTTTATAGCAATTTATTGACCTCGATATTAAATATAAGAAGGCTTTTGAAGGTTACAAAAACACCTTTAAATATCGGATCTTGGATACTGAAGCCTATGGTGGCGCTAATAATTGGAATCGGGATAGCTTCTCTTTCCATAAGTGGTGCGCAAGGAAATATAATTCGGCTTATAATCGGATTTTTCTCGTTGCTATTTTCTTATACCTTGGTTCTTTTTTTCTGGGGCGAGTTAAAAATCGTTCGCGGAATAATATAAATTTTTAGGAGGAGTTCTTTTGGTTATATACACGGTTAAAAAAGGAGATACTTTAAGAAAAATTGCCGCGGAATTCGGGGCGAATCTGAGAAGTCTTAGGGAAATTAACGGAATTTTTGGCGATATGCTCTCTATTGGTGCAAATATTTTGATTCCGATAGAGAATGGGGCGCACGTAGTCCGCCGAGGGGATACCCTTTATTCCATCGCTTTGGAATACGGAACCTCCCTTAACGAGCTTCTTCGTCTTAATCCAAAGCTTACTCCGCCATATACTATAATTCCGGGGCAATATATTATAGTTCCGGCTAATAAAAAGCTCAAAGAGATAGAAGTGAACGGCTATTGCTATCCGAGCATCAGGGAGGATAATTTAAGAAAAGCGCTCCCGTATCTTACGTATATTTCTGTTTTCAGCTACCGCCTTTCCCCTGATGGAAACCTTTCGGGAATATCGGATGATAAAATTATCCGAATAGCTCGGGAAAATAACGTTGCTCCGCTTTTAACGGTAACTAACACTACCGCAAGCGGTGGCTTTAATTCAGAGGTAATAGATAGCTTTCTTAAAAACCGAATGGTTACCGATGCTTTTATAGATGGTATACCCGCCTTTATAAAGCGAAAGGGTTATATGGGGATTAATATTGATTTTGAATACGTCCCCGAAAACGATCGCGAGCTTTATAATGATTTTTTGAGAAGAATTTCGGAGCGTTTTCGAGCCGAGGGTCTTATTATTATGACCGCTGTTGCGCCAAAGCTTTCGGCAGAACAGCGAGGCAGACTTTATGAAGCCCATGATTACCCCGCCCACGGAGAATATACGGACAGGGTTATTTTAATGACCTATGAATGGGGGTATATGGGAGGTCCACCGATGGCGGTTGCGCCCGTTAATGAGGTTGAAAAGGTTATAAGATATGCCGTGAGTGAGATTCCGAGCGAGAAAATTTTGATGGGTATGCCCAATTATGCTTATGATTGGACTCTCCCCTTTAAAGAAGGAACGAATGCTCGCATTTTAAGTCTTTCTGCTGCGCAAAATCTCGCTTTTTCGGTGGGGTCTGAGATAGCCTTCAATGAAACCGCCGGTGCGCCGTTTTTTATCTATCGTGAGCCCTCGGGGCGAGAGCATATAGTTTGGTTCGATGATGCGAGAAGCTATAAGGGAAGGCTTGAGCTTATCGATGAATATAATTTAGGGGGCGTAAGCTTCTGGACCATCAATAATTTCTGGGCACCGGGATTTCGCGTTCTCGAAGGCTTATTCAATATAAAAAAACTTCTTTAATTTAAAAAATCCGACCTCGAGTATTTTTTAAAAGTGCTTTTGGTCGGAGCTTTTATTGGGGATTCTGCCATTTGAACCGGATTCGGAGTGTTGAAAAAGAAAAAAGGTTATGGTATAATAGTGTTTGTTGAAACACTACGTGTTTCGTATTGTGCTATGCACAATACACGTTTGCGTATCACGCAAACAACAAAACTATTGCAATGAGTGTTGTGCAAAATTAAATATTAAAA
>JAZORV010000339.1:0-1119 GCA_045656785.1 Acutalibacteraceae bacterium
TTATCCGCACGATTACCCATAGATAAGAGCGCCTGAACATATCTTCAAGCCCAACGCCTATCTCTTCAGCATGCCGACCTGCGGCATCCTGAAACAAATCAAGAATGGATGAGGGCATAATTCTATCAAATTTATCGAAATCATTCGCTCTTAAAATATAATTCTTTTCCCATTTTGTGTTCATTTTATGCCTCTTTTCAATATCACGACGAAACGATTTTCCGCATTTTATTAAAGCAAATTACAGTCTTGATTTTATCACAAACTCGTTGATTTGTCAACAAATCTGATCTTGCTTTGCAATGAAACCTCTTAGTTTTTTAAAATTTCTTGATTTGCATACTTAGAGGGTGTATAATACTTATATAAAAATATTAGGAAGGTATTTATTATGAGAATATCAGACCTGCTTAAAGAAACGAGTCTTTCCCTTTCTTTTGAGGTTTTTCCGCCCAAAAGCGAAACCTCTTTTGAAAGTGTTAAATCCGCGACCGAAGAAATTGCCAAGCTTTGCCCCTCCTTTATGAGCGTTACTTATGGTGCAGGCGGCGGAACGAGCAAATACACACTCGATATTGCCAAGAATATAAAGGAGCTTTATGGCGTTCCCACCCTCGCGCATTTAACCTGCGTTTCTTCAACCAAAGAAACCGTTAAAAAGAGAATCGAAGCGCTGAAAGAGGCGGGCATAGAAAACGTTATGGCTTTAAGGGGCGATATCCCCGAGGAGTTTCTTGATTCTGACAGAAGCGATTGGGATTACAAGCACGCGGTTGAGCTTGTCAGAGAGCTTAAAGAATATGGCTTTTGCATTGGTGGCGCTTGCTATCCCGAAATTCATCCCGAAAGCGAAAACCAAAGAGATGATATTAAATATCTAAAGGAAAAGGTTGAGGCGGGCTGTGATTTCTTAACTACCCAAATGTTTTTTGACAACAACCTTCTATATAATTTCCTTTATAAAATCCGCGAAGCGGGAATAACCGTTCCGATAATCCCCGGAATTATGCCGATAACAAACGCTAATCAGGTTGACCGCGCAATAAAGCTCTCAGGCTCATTTATGCCACAGCGATTTAAGAGCCTTGTTGATAAATTCGGCTCCGACCCCGCCGCCAT
>JAZORV010000340.1:0-2548 GCA_045656785.1 Acutalibacteraceae bacterium
GAAAGCCCAAAATCAGCTATAACCTTTTTAACAAATCTCGCTTTTCTATCGAGGTCTTCATTTGTTCCCCAACGGTTATTATTCTTTATATAGCAAAGATAAAATCCTTCTTTTAAAAGCTCAATCTCGGTTTGCGGAAAAGCATCCCAATATTCGGTTTTTAAAGCAAGGCGAGGTTCCGAGGTCTTCTTTTGCGGAATAACCACCTTAGCTTCCTTGCCCTCAAACTCAAATTCGATACATTCAAATCCGTTCCAAAGCATACTTTTTCTCCTTAAAGCAGATTTTTTCTAAGCTCCTCGGGGGACATTTCGCTCATATCAGCAGGAGCAATATCAAAAATTGTTTTGCAGCCATAAATCCCTCTTTTATTCATTTTATCGGCAGCTCTGGCGCAAGCCAAAAGCACGCTCGCGGTAAACTCAGGGTTAGAATCGAGGGTTAATTTATATTCGATAATATGGGTGTTTTCTTTATTCCAGCCTGTTTTGCCCGTATGAATAACCGTACCGCCATGGGGAATTCCGGAATGATACTTTTTTAATTCTTCCATTGAAATAAAGTTAACTGTAGTATCATAATCGGCAAAATAATTAGGCATTTCTTTAATTTCTTTTTCAATTCTATTGAGGTCTGCTCCCTCTTCTGCTACAACAAAGCATTCTCTTGTATGCTTTTCGCGAGTTGTAAGCTCGGGACAGTTTCCATGTCTTACAGTGTCCATCGCAGCTTCAACGGGCACTGTATACTGCCTTGCGTCAACAACCCCTTCAATTCTCCTTATGGCATCCGAATGCCCTTGGCTGACGCCCTTGCCCCAGAAGGTGTAACTCTTTCCTTCGGGAAGAATGGCCGAAGCATAAACGCGGTTTATCGAGAACATTCCCGGATCCCAGCCTGAAGAAATAACCGCAATTTTGCCACTTTTAGCCGCTGCAGCATCAACGTTCCCAAAATGCTCGGGAATTTTCGCATGGGTATCAAAGCTATCAACAACATTAAACATCGAGGCTAATTGAGGAGTCTGCTCGGGAAGATCAGTGGCAGAACCGCCACAGATTATCATAACGTCTATTTCATCGCGGAATTTTTCAACCTCGCTAACGTGATAAACACCGGCAGTTTCGGTTTTAATTTTAAGCGATGAAGGCTCGCGACGAGTAAAAACTCCAACAAGCTGAGCATCCTTTGATGCATTTATAGCAGCTTCAATGCCTCTACCTAAATTGCCATAGCCATATATTCCGATTTTCATAAAACCAACATCCCTTGTTTTTTAGATATACTATATAATACCACAATCTTTTGTCTTCAGCAACAAAAAACTTTTTAAACCTGAATATTTTTTTTACGATTTATGGAAACTTTGCTGTAACAACATATATTAAAGTTTTATTTTACAAGTAAAAAATCTAATAATACATTGTTTATTGCTATAGAGTTTGATATAATATTTTTGATAAAGATTACTTAAGGAGATTTCTTATGCTTTCATTCGAAAGAATTATTTTAAAAAGCGGAAAGCTGGGAATTGAAAGCGACATTCCCGATATTCATAATCCTTCTGCCGACCCTTATTTTGTTTTAGAGGACAGCGTTTCTCCCGATGACGGGCTACAGGTTGGGGAAGGAATGATAAAAACTATCCTTCCTTACAAAATGCAAAACGGTTATTCACACTCGCTTCATGACATCGAATATACCGCAGCAATCCTCGAAAACGAGCATTTAAAAGCTGTTTTTCTCCCTGATCTTGGCGGCAGACTTTGGTCACTTTACGATAAAGACCAAATGCGCGATATTATTTATAAAAACGATGCTGTTAAATTCGGAAATCTTGCAATAAGAAATGCTTGGTTTGCAGGCGGCGTTGAATGGAATATTGGAATAAAGGGTCACTCTCCCATCACCTGCGAGCCTATGTTCACCCAAAAGCTTCAGGGCGAAAACGGAGAGGATATTCTCAAAATGTATGCCTTCGAAGAAATAAGAGGCTTAGTTTATGCCATTTTAGCTCAGCTAAACGGAAATGAACTTATAATTAAAATCGAGATAGAAAACCCTAATGAAAACGACACTTATATGTACTGGTGGTCTAATATCGCGGTTGAGCAAAATGATGACACTCGCTTTATAACTCCCGCCAACAAAAGCTTTATAACCTCTTATCGCGAGGGCGGATACAGAATTTCAAAAAGAGATATACCTTATATGAACGGCGTTGATACAAGCTTTTCTCGCAATGCCCAAGAAGCTATCGATTATTTTTACGACGTTCCGAAAGATAATAAAAAGTGGATTGCAAGCATTGATAAAAACGGGCAAGGCTTACTTCAGTTTTCGGATGATCTTCTAATAGGGCGCAAATGTTTTATGTGGGGTCAACTCCCCGGAGGAGACCATTGGAACAAATGGCTTACCGAGAACAGAGATTACCTCGAAATTCAAGCGGGCCTCAGAAAGACCCAATTTGAGCATTTTCTGATGCCTAAAAAATCTAAAATGAGCTGGGTTGAGGTTTATAAATTTGTTGATATAGGCTCAAACG
>JAZORV010000341.1:0-1907 GCA_045656785.1 Acutalibacteraceae bacterium
AATCTTTTCATCTTTATTCTATGCGAAGGGTTATAGTTTTGTTAATTATTTAAAAGCGTCATATCGCATTCATATATGCGTTCATTTGCATTATTTATTGCAGATTTAGCCGCATTTTCTCCCATTGCTTTTGAGAGCTCGGAAGAAGATAGAATTGTTTCTACCTCGTTTATAAGTTTTTCGGCAGAAAGGTCCTTCTCTTCAATAACCTCGGCTGCATTTCTTGATTTAAGGGTCATTGCATTATGATACTGATGATTTTCAGCAACATAAGGCGAAGGAATCAGAATCGATGCTCTGCCAACGGCTTGAATTTCCGTAAGGGTAATAGCACCTGCTCTGCCTATGATAAGATCTGCGGCGGCCATACAATCAGCCATATTATTAATATATTCGCTTATTCTGAGTTCGTCTGTAAAATCAACTCCGCCGTTTTTCAAGGCTTCAATGGTTGATTCGTAGCCTAATTTTCCCGTTGAATGAAAATGAATATATTTTCCGCTTTTAGAATGGCTCTTTATAAGCTCAATTACTGCCTCGTTGAGAGGTCTTGCGCCGAGACTTCCGCCAAAAGAAAGAATCATAGGCTTATCGCTAAGGCCTAACTTCTTTCTCGCCTCTTGCTTTTCAATATTAAGAAATTCTCCCCTAACAGGATTACCTGTTATAACCGGTTCTTTATTGAGTTTAAGATGTTTTTTTGCTTCCTCCATAGCGAGCATTATAACATCAACGTTTGGAGCGAGCATCTTCGTTGTAACGCCCGGGAACGCGTTCTGCTCATGAATAGCTGTTTTTATCCCAAGCTTTGCGGCTTCTCTAAGGACCGGACCACTAACGTAACCTCCCGTTCCGATAACAAGGTCCGGCTTTAGGCTTTTTAAAAGCTTTTTAGCCCTCATAGAAGCAGTTATTGCTTTTTTTACAGCAACTATATTTTTAGCAATTCCTTTTATCGAAAGGCTTCTGCTAAAGCCCGCAACATCTATTGTATAAAAATCATACCCTGCTTCGGGAACAAGCCTTGATTCGAGCTTTTGGGCTGTACCGATATAACTGATTTTAGCCTCAGGGTGCTTCGATTTTATATAGCCTGCGATTGCAAGAGCCGGATTAATATGGCCAGCCGTACCGCCGCCCGCAAAAAGAATATGCATCATTTTTCCTCCGTTTATTTCTTTGTTATAGAACTATATCTCGAAACCGATAAAACCACTCCCATCTCGCAAAGGAGAATAAAGAGCGACGTTCCGCCGTAGCTAAAAAAGGGCAAGCTAATGCCGGTATTAGGAATAGTATTTGTCACAACTAAAATATTTAAAATAGCTTGAAGTCCTACCTGGAAGGTAAGGCCTACTGCCATTAAGGTTCCAAATTTATCTTTAGCGCGCATTGCTATCATAAATCCGCGCCAAACAAGTGCGCAAAACAGAAGAATAATAACCATTGCACCAATAAGACCTAATTCTTCACAAACTATTGCGAAGATAAAGTCGTTATGTGGTTCGGGTACCCAAAGGTATTTTTGTCTTGAAAGTCCAAAACCTCTACCAAAAAATCCGCCTGAACCTATTGCTAAAAGCGACTGTATTGTTTGATAACCTTTACCCTTGGCATCTGCCCATGGATCTAACCAATATTTAAATCTGTCTGAACCGTAGCCAACAATACCTGTTGTTATCATAAGGGTTACACCGCCCACGCCAAGACCTGCGCCGGCGCCTATATATCTTCCCTTTAGTCCGCCCACTATCATAAGGCAAACACCGATACAGAATATTAAAATGGTAGCCGAAAGATGTGTTTCCAAAACTACAAGTCCGCAAATTAAGGCTAACAATCCACCTAATAACAGAACACTGAACTTAAAGTTTTTCATTTTTTTGTAATTAGCCGAAATTAAATGC
>JAZORV010000342.1:0-1120 GCA_045656785.1 Acutalibacteraceae bacterium
CAATCAGCCTTCAAATATTTTCGCCTTAATGCAAAATGACTAATCATATAACCGAGCGAAACAAGAGCTGCAAGGGAGGTTGAAAGGTTTCCTGCTGCCGCCATAATAGCTGTGTTAGTTCCAAGCCCCGATGCCATATAAACAAAGAGAATTGATAATAAGCAGTTGAAGGTTTGCTCTATTATTTCCGAAATGCTGGTTGATTTTAGAGAGCCGAGACCGGTAAAATATCCTCTCAAAACCGAGTTAGAAGAAACAAACAAAACCGCAGGGGATAGCGCCATTAAAGTGTATGCAACGCCTTCGTTTCCGAAGAGAGCTAAAGAGATACTCTTCGAAAAGATAAACATAAAAGCCGCAAGGATAAATCCGATGGCGGTTATTAGATTAAAGGTGACTTTAAAAACTCTGTATGCGCCTTGCTTATCGCCTATTGCAACGCGCTCAGAAACAAGCTTCGAAACGACGTTTGGAATGCCAATGGAAGATATTGCAAGCAAAACCATATAAAGCTGATAGCCTGCGGAATAAAAACCGTTTCCTGTATCGCCAAATCCCGGAACGTTAACTATAATTATTTTGTAAACAAGACCAAGAATTTTAACAACTATCTGCGCCGCCGCAAGCATCATAACGTTTTTAGCGAAGGATGTATTTTCCTCGCTTTTTAAACGAGGCTTTGAATTATTTTCCATAAATAATCTCCAAAAAGTTAATATATTGTTATTATACCATATATTTTTGTAAAGTTCTACTGTTAATTTGATTTTGTTTTTATCAGGGCGCTTTGACGAACCACTGAGTTCTCCGTCACACTAACCGATCAAATAAAAACTCCCCGACTTTTGTCGGGGAGTTTTTATTTGGCACGCTTGCGGGGATTCGAACCCAGGACCTACTGCTTAGAAGGCAGTTGCTCTATCCAACTGAGCTACAAGCGCATTTCTTGAAGCCGAAGGTTATTATAGCACAACTTTTTTAAATAATCAAGAACTTTTTTCAAAAATTTAAAAAAAGATTAAATTCTTTTTGAAATTAGTTGCTATTTAGCGGATTTTGTATTGAATATATAAATTTAAAGTGGTATAATTAAGACGTATGTGAAATTAATGATAGGAGG
>JAZORV010000343.1:0-2919 GCA_045656785.1 Acutalibacteraceae bacterium
TTTATCATCATCACATTTAAGATAAACCGCATCCTCGTTCGTTCCCTCTTTATAAACCTCGAGCTGCTCTAAAGGCTTATAGGTTGTGAAAACGTAGATGCCATAATCTCCGCTTATCTGATATTTGATGCGAGTTGTGACGTTTTCGAGGCGAGCTTCATTGGCTATAATAGAAGCCTGAGCATTTATCGGAACATCGAAGCCGAAGCGGAAAACGTTAACATCCTTGTTAATTGCCTTTTTGAGGGTTATATCAAGATCCTTTTTGCTTGTTTTCTCATTTGCTTCAACAACCAGCGTAAAATCTTTACCATCTTTTGAAGTGAAGGCAGAGCAACGGATGTCATCACCCTTCCATTCGAGATAATTAACCGAAGAATCGTTCTTAACGTAGTTACTCAAGAGAGATTCCTCATAGAAGCTCATTTGAACCTGATTCAAGGTTGTCTCATTCTTTGCACGAATCCATGAAGACGTCGCTCCGTTTGCAACGTCGAAATTCTGCGGGTCAACGAGATAACCGCCAACGCAGCCCCATTTGAGAAGAACCGCGACTCCGTTATTAGCGGAAGCGATAAAGAAGGAAGCAAATGAAGCGTTCCAACCATTGAGAGTTTCCCAATTATAGCTTCCGGTTATATCGTCCTTTGTTCCGTTATAATATTCAGTTATCCAAAGGGGCTTTTTATAGTAATAATAAGAGCCTAAAAGACGATCGAAAAGAGCATCATAGGCTTTGCCCTTTTGAAGCTTATCATAAACAGTGGCATAGCAATGATGAGAGAAAACGTCAACGTATTCTGAAGCATATTCATTGAGATAAACGTTCACGTAATCCTCAGAGCGGATATCGAGATCCCAAGCATCGTCGGCAACAATAAACTCAATGTCTTTAAGCTCGGGATCATTATCAAAGACCTTGTGCGCCGCTTCGAGCATTTTAACAAACACTATGCGCTTATCTCCGATCGTATTAAAATCGTGATTAGCAGTGGTCATATGGGGTTCGTTATAATAAGAAAGGGTGTTGAAATTAGTTAATCCAACTTCATTTCTGCAATATTTGAAAAGAGCAGCAGCGGCGTCGGCATACTGATCGAGATCTCTCGGAGTTGCCATATCGGGGTACGCAGGGCAAGCGCCGAACCAATCCTGAACTCTTGTTCCGATTTTCCAGCCGAAGGCGAGATATATCTCTGTTTCGGTTTCCTCAAGCATCTTCCAATATTCGATGGCAGATTGCATATACTCGTTATCAAAATCATATACGCCATTATAATAATTTTTGGCATCAGGATTATCGTCGGGATTGTTTTCGTATTTCTTATAGTCCTCCCCTGCTTCATCGGTTATCATCCAATCTATCTGGAACCAGCTTCTTGCATAAGAACAGTCTATTGCCTCAAAGCGCTCGGCGGTGATTTCGGCATAAGCCGGAGTGTCATCGCTCTTGAGCTGAGCATCGTAAGTAAAATAGGTTGGAAAAACGTTACAGCCAAAGCCACGGAAGCCCTTAAAAAGAGTTTTGGTATTATCTACGTATATCGTTCTTTTTGAGCCTTTTACCTTTTCTCCCTCCATTTGAACAAAGGGCACATAGACTTCCTCATCAACGATTTCATCGATATTTTCAATATCTTCCCAAAGCTCGCCATCTTCAAGTTCACCCTGATAAGGTTCGCCCTCGAAATAGCCGATACTGATAACGCCATCAGTAAAGGGGCGATCAGCAGGAGGGATTATTTCATCCTCTTCTCCGATATCTATTTTTCCGGATTCCTCCTGAAGCCCATCATCCGAGCTTGTATCGGGCCGCTCCTCGCTTGATACAGAAGAATTTTGCTGAGGCTTGCTTTCCTCAGCCTTTTCGCTATCGCTCTTGCAAGCAACGCTCGAAAGCAAAAGCGCAATGCAAAAAACGAGGCTCAGAATCCTTAAGCTGTTTTTTTTCATAATCCCAACTCCTTAAATATATCGAGATATATTATACTTTCGATACTATTATATCACACAATTATATATATTGCTATATAAAAAAAGATAATTTTTATATAAAAAACGCTAATCGTAAACTTTTTTTTTGGTGCTATTGCTATCTTTCTTAAAAAATAAAACTCACCTCGCATTTAAAGCAAGATGAGTTATTTCACTATTGTTCTTTCTGCTGTCTGCCGGTGTGGTCTATTGTGAAATTATCTTTATAAATAAGCTCTTCTATTAAAACAAACTCGAAGCCGTCAGACTGAAGCTTTTCGAGAATGCTCGGCAGAGCATCGGGCGTGAATTCGGCATCGTTATGACAGAGGATAATATCCCCTTCCTTCGTCTTTTTCGTGCAGTTTTGGATAATGCTTTCGGCGGTTGCGTTCTCCTGCCAATCAAGAGAATCAACTGACCACTGAATCGTATACATCCCGATATTTTCTACAGATTCTATGGTTGCATTATCATAGTCACCATAAGGGGGTCTGAAAAGCTTGGGCTCTCTATTTGTTATTGCTTTTATTTTTTCATTGCAAATTTTCAGCTCTTTCAGTTTTTCTTCGGCTGAAATCTTGGTCATATAAGGATGGGAATTCGAATGATTTTCAACTCTATGCCCCGCTTCACTTAGTTTTTTTACCTCTTCCGGATATTTATCCACCCAATCACCTACCACGAAAAAGGTTGCTTTAACATTATATTCACCTAATATTTCAATAAGCTCATCGGTATCATCTGCACCCCAGGCAGCATCAAAGGAAATAGCGATTTGCTTTTTATTATTTTCAACAGAATATATCGGAATCCTTCTTTCATTCCCCGCAAAAACTCCTATTGTTCCAAAAACAGCGGTTACGAGAACTAACGCAACTGCTAAAAATAATTTAATTTGTTTTTTATCTAAATTAACAATAAATTCAATCCATACTTTATATT
>JAZORV010000344.1:0-4429 GCA_045656785.1 Acutalibacteraceae bacterium
AGTCCTTTCCGAGCTCGAAGGGATCGCTGAAACCGCGGAGGATATGCGGATCTCCACTCTTCTGACGGGTGAGTACGATCGAAACAACGCGATCATTTCGTTCCACCCCGGCGCAGGCGGAACCGAAGCGCAGGATTGGGCTTTAATGCTATTTAGAATGTACACAAGATGGGCGGAAAGACACGGCTTTAAGGTTACTGTTACCGATTCCCTTGATGGCGACGAAGCGGGCTTAAAAAGCGCGACAATAGTCGTTGAAGGAGAGAATGCTTACGGCTATCTCAAAAGCGAAATTGGCGTTCATAGACTCGTCAGAGTTTCTCCTTTTGATGCTTCAGGAAGAAGACACACTTCCTTTGCTTCATTAGAAGTTATGCCCGAAATCAGTGATGATATGACCATTGATATCAAAGATGACGATATTAAAATGGACGTTTTTCGTTCAAGTGGTGCAGGTGGTCAGCATATTAATAAAACGAGCTCAGCTGTCCGTTTAACCCATATTCCAACGGGAATCGTTGTTGCTTGTCAGAACGAAAGAAGCCAACATCAAAACAGAGATAGGGCTATGAAAATGCTTTGCTCAAAACTTTTGGAAATTAAAGAAAGAGAGCATCTTGATAAAATTGAGGATATAAAGGGTGTTCAAAAAGAAATTGCCTGGGGTAGCCAAATCAGGTCCTACGTTTTTATGCCTTACACTCTCGCAAAAGACCATAGAACTGGCTTTGAAAACGGAAATATTAATGCTGTTATGGATGGCGATATTGATGGCTTTATCAACGCCTATCTGAAGGCTGACTCTTTAGGAACACTTCAAAAATAAAATATCCCGAAAATAGGGTTATTTTGTTGACATTTACTTATAAAAATTATATAATTAATATGTTTATTAAATTTATTTTGATTGGAAAGATTATCTATGAAATGGACATCATTAAATGAATTAAGAGAAAAGTTTTTGAGCTTCTTCGAAAGCAAAGGTCATTTAAGGCTTCCGAGCTTTCCGTTGGTTCCTATCAACGATAAATCCTTGCTTCTTATTAACTCGGGCATGGCTCCGCTTAAAAAGTATTTCACGGGAGAGGAAATCCCTCCGAGAAATAGAATTGCAACCTGTCAGAAATGTATCCGTACCCCTGACCTTGAAAGAGTTGGTAAAACTGCTCGTCATGGAACATACTTTGAAATGCTTGGTAATTTCTCGTTCGGCGATTATTTTAAGAACGAGGCTATTCCGTGGGCTTGGGAATTTTTAACCGATTATCTTGAAATTCCTGCCGATAGGCTTTGGCCGTCTGTTTACGAGAGCGATGATGAAGCTTATGCTATTTGGAGAGACATTATCGGTGTTCCCGAAGAAAGAATCGTTAAGCTTGGCAAAGAAGATAACTTCTGGGAGCACGGAACAGGTCCTTGTGGCCCTTGCTCCGAGATATATTTTGACCGCGGAGAAAAATACGGCTGTGGTTCACCGGATTGCAAGCCCGGATGCGACTGCGATAGATATATGGAAATATGGAATAATGTTTTCTCACAGTTCAATAATATGGGCGATGGAACTTATACTGAGCTTAAAACTAAGAATATCGATACCGGAATGGGCCTTGAAAGACTCGCTTGCATCTTCCAGGATGTTGATAACCTCTTTGAGGTTGATACCATTCGAAATATAATGCTTCATCTTTCTGAAATTTCAGGCATTGAATACAAAAAGGATGAAGTTAAAGACGTTTCTATGCGCGTTATCACTGACCATATCCGTTCAACAACCTTTATGATTGCTGATGGTGTTATGCCCTCAAACGAAGGCAGAGGCTATGTTTTAAGGCGCCTAATCAGAAGAGCTGCAAGGCATGGAAGACTTCTTAACATCTCCAGAGCTTTCTTAAGTGAGCTTTGCGATACTGTTATCAAAGAAAATGAATCAGCATATCCTGAGCTTCTCGAAAAGAAGGATTTTATCAAGAAGGTTCTTTCTGTTGAAGAGGAAAACTTTGGTAAAACTATTGACCAGGGATTAAAACTTCTTGATGACATAACTAACAGCGCCTCTAACAAAACCATCAGTGGTGAAGATGCATTTAAGCTTTATGATACTTATGGATTCCCGCTTGATTTAACCAAGGATATTCTCGAAGAAAGAGGTTTCTCGGTTGATGAGGATAAATTCAATGAGTTGATGCTCGAGCAAAGAGAAAGAGCAAGAAGCTCGAGAAAAGCTTCTGATACTAATGCCTGGAAGGGCGAAACTAATGTTTTTGCCGATATTAACGACTGCATATTTTTAGGATATACTGAAAACGAATGTTCTGCTAAAATTATCGCAATCGCAAAGGACGGAGAAAGAATTGAGAGCGCATCCAAAGGCGATGAAATTCTTATTGTAACAGATAAAACCTGTTTCTATGCCGAAAGCGGCGGACAAGTAGGGGACAGCGGATTAATTAAAACCGTCACCGCTGAAATCGAGGTTGTTGACACACTAAAAAATCAAGCAAAACTTACAACTCACATTTGTAAAGTTAAGTCAGGTATTCTTTCTGTTGGCGATGAAGCATCTCTTGCAATTGATCTCAAAAGAAGAACTGCTATCAGAAAAAATCACACTTCAGCTCATCTTTTGCAGGCCGCTCTTCGTTCCGTTCTCGGAACTCATGTTGAGCAGGCAGGTCAGCTTGTTAATGAAGATACTGTTCGTTTCGACTTTACTCATTTCTCTGCCTTAACCTCTGATGAGATTTCCGCTGTTGAAAACTTTGTTAATGAGGCTATATTCAGCGGCATTGAGGTTATAAATCGTGAAATGCCTATCGATGAAGCTAAAGCAATGGGAGCTATGGCTTTGTTTGGCGAAAAATATGGAGACGTTGTTCGAGTTGTTGCAGTTGAAAACACTTCTATTGAGCTTTGTGGCGGAACGCATATAGATAACACCGCAAAAATTGGTATGTTTAAGATTCTTTCCGAAAGCTCTGTTGCTTCGGGCGTTAGAAGAATTGAAGCCGTTTGCGGAGAAAATGTTCTCAAACTTTTAAATAAATATGGAGAAATTATTGCAACCGCTGGTGCTACTATTAAATGCGGAAATGCTAACGATCTTCCTGAAAAAGTTAAGGCGATTTCTGAAAATCTAAAGTCTGCAGAAAAGAAAATAGAAGTACTTGAAGCAAAACTTGCTGCAGGTAAAATCGACGAATATCTTAACAACAATGCAACCGAAATTTCCGGTATTAAAGCAGTTATTACTGAATGTGAGTGCGCTAATGCAGATGAGCTTAAAAAACTTGCTGAAGCGCTTAAGGATAAGTGTTCAAACGTTGTTGCGGTTCTTGGATGCGTTATTGGTGAGAAGGTTATGTTTGCAAGCTCTTGCGGAAAAGACGCTATTTCAAAAGGTGCGCACGCGGGTAACATTGTTAAACAGATTGCAATTATTGCAGGTGGTAATGGTGGCGGAAGACCTGACGCCGCAATGGCGGGCGGTAAGGATGCTTCTAAACTCCATGAAGCTTTATCAGCATCTGTTGATATTATTTCTCAAATGGTCAAATAAAGGAGAAAAAATATGGATTGTTTATTTTGCAAAATAATAGACGGTGATATTCCTTCCACAAAGATTTTTGAAAACGATTACGTTTATGCTTTTAAGGATATTTCTCCTCAAGCACCTTTTCATGTTGTCATCGTACCTAAAATTCATATTGCTTCAGCATCAGAAATAAATGCCGATAATAGCATTTATGCTGCTAAGATTTTTGAAGCTGTTGCTATCATTGCCAAAGAAAATAGGCTCGATGATGGCTTCAGAGTTGTAACAAATTGTGGAGAAAATGGTGGTCAAACAGTTGGCCATCTCCACTATCATTTGCTTGGCGGAAGGCAATTAGCCTGGCCTCCCGGCTGATTTATTCTAACAGTTAATATACCTCCGAGCCTTTTAATAAAAGTTCGGAGGTAATCGTTATTTTTGAGGAGTGTAGAGATGAAAAGATTTTTCTTTGTTTCAGCATTGGCTTCGGTTTCTGCTGCCGTTCTTTCTCTTTGCTTCTCGGTTTCTTATTGGATAGTAGGAATTTTTGCTCTTCTTGTAATTTTATTGGCTATTTTAGTTAAATTCTTATTTTTTAAGAGGTTTTATGTTTCTCTCGTAGCTTTTGCGGTTGTTTTCTTGATTTTCTTCGGATATTCAGAAATTTATTCCGAAATTGCCCGCAAAGACTTGCAGCTTCTTGAGGGGAAATCCTGTCAGATTAATGCATCAATAATAGATGAACCCGAAGATCACGATACGTATTTTACGTATTACGTTGAAACTTCTTATGTCGGGCTGAAAGGAGCGCCTCAAAACATAAAGTTGGTTTTATATACTTCAGAATCCATCGATGCAAAGCCTTTCGACGAGATCAAAGGGAATATCGCGTTTTCT
>JAZORV010000345.1:0-1092 GCA_045656785.1 Acutalibacteraceae bacterium
CAATGAAAAAACATTTATCAACCATTATAGTTGTTATTATATTTATCTGCGGTCTTTCCATTTTCCTTTATCCAACAGTCAGCAATTTATATAACGAATATCTCAACACTCAGCTCATAAGCGAGTATAAAGACGCTTACGATAGCATCAAAACCGAGGATAAAAGCCAGGCATTAGAGGATGCTCGCCTTTATAACGACAACCTCGGAGACCCCCAAAAACAGAAAGAGCTTGGTTTAAAATATGAAGAAATGCTGAATCTCGCAGATAACGGAATTATGGGATATATCGTAATCCCAAAAATCAGCGTTTCGCTCGTTATAAATCATTCCATTGAGGAAAACGTTTTGCAAAAAGGCATCGGTCATCTTCCCGAATCCCATCTGCCGATTGGCGGAGAGAATACTCATTCCGTTTTGGCTGGGCATACGGGCCTTCCTTCTGCAAAGCTTTTAACCAACATCGATCATCTTAAGGTCGGTGATGATTTCTATATTCATATTTTAGACGAGGTTCTTAAGTATAGAATTGATGATATTTCCGTTGTTGAGCCAACGGAGGTCTCTCATCTTAACGTTATAAGCGGAAAAGACTGTGTAACCTTAGTTACTTGCACCCCCTATGGCGTTAATTCTCATAGGCTTCTTGTCAGAGGAGTTCGTGTGCAAAGCGACAATTCCGACCCTGATGCGCGCTTTGTTTCAAACGATATTTTACATATCGATATTGAATACGTTTTAACCTTCTCGCTTATTGGTCTTCTTATAGTTTTTGTTGCTATAAGAATGCTTTTTAAACGCAGAAAGAAAAAGAAATCAAAAGAAAATGAGGAGGGAAACAGTGAAAATAAAGAAAAAATTGAATAGTTTTAAACGCTTCCTTGCCCTCATTTTAGCTTTAGGTTTTATCTTCTCAACTTTTCTTATAGCGAACGCTGAGGAGCTAAAGCCGAGCCTTGAAATTCGGCTTGAAAACTCCGAAAAAGCGCCTATAAACGGGCTTAAAATCAAGGCAACCCTTATTGCATCGAAAAAGGATGACAACTGGATTTTGGCAGAAGCCTTTGCCGATTCCTCTCTTTCTCTTTCTGAA
>JAZORV010000346.1:0-3131 GCA_045656785.1 Acutalibacteraceae bacterium
GGCCTCCGACTTCCCGCCTTATCAAGCGCGCGCATTGCATTTGTTTTAACTTCTTTTCCCATTTAAAGCTTCTCCAATTTGGCATAAGCCGCCATAACTTTCTTTTCGCCTACCGTTGCAAAATTAATAACGAGCAGCATATCGTTGCCCATCGGCGTTGCCTTGATTATTATACCCTCGCCAAAGGCAGTGTGGCGGACGGAATCGCCAACAGAGAAATTAAGGGTTTCTCTTGGCTTCGGTTGAGGCTTGGGCGGAGCTTTTATACCGCTTCTGTCAAAGGATGAAGCAGAACCAAAGCTTGCTCCTGAATAGCCCTTATATGAGGAAACTCCCGTAAATCCTGTATTCTGTCTGCGATTAACCTCGTCACATAAGAATTTAGGAATCTCCTCCAAAAATCTCGACATAGCATTATAGCTTGTTTGACCATAGAGCATTCTTCTGAAAGCAGCAGAAATATAAAGCCTGCGTTTTGCTCGCGTTATGCCAACATAGGCAAGTCTTCTTTCCTCCTCCATTTCCTCAGGACCGCCATAAATAGTTTGTGTTCCGGGGAAGATGCCCTCTTCCATACCGATTATGAAAACCGTGTCAAATTCGAGACCTTTTGCAGAATGAAGGGTCATCAAAACAACCGAATCTGTTTCCTCGGAATAAGAATCAATATCGCTTATAAGAGAAACTTCCTCCAAAAAGCCTGAAAGACTTGGATTAGGATTTTCCTCTTCGTATTGCTTAATCGAGGTTGAAAGCTCGCGAACGTTCTCCTCCCTCTCTTTTTCATCCTTTGGAAGCATCATAAGATATGCATTATATCCGCTCATATCAAGCATTTTATCAAAAAGCTCCGATAAAGGAAGCTCCAGGCTGAAGCCCTCGAGAGTTCTTATCATAGAGCAAAATTCTTTAAGCTTTGCGGCGGCTCTCGAAATGGTTGGATAATTTTCAGCATTCTCAAAAACCTCGAAAAGCGAAAGCCCCAAAGCATCAGCGATATCTGAAGCGTGAGAAACGGTCGTATCGCCGATTCCTCTTTTCGGAACGTTGATTATTCTTTTAAGCCTCACGTTATCCTTAGGATTGTTTATAACGTTAAGATAAGAGATAACGTCTTTAATTTCCATTCTGTCATAGAATCTGAGACCACCAACAACCTTATAAGGAATACCCGAGCGCACAAACACGTTTTCAACCGCGTTTGATTGAGCGTTCATTCTGTAAAGAATGGCGCAATCGGAAAATTTCCCGCCATTTCTTATATGCTCCAGTATTTTTTCGGAAAGGAACCTCGCCTCGCCCGATTCATCATCGGTTGAAACAACCTGAAGCTTTTCACCTGAGCCATTAGACGTCCAGAGATTTTTGCCCTTTCTGCCGAGGTTGTTTGCAATAACTGCGTTTGCGGCATCGAGGATATTTTGGGTTGAGCGGTAGTTTTGCTCAAGCCTTATAACCTTGGCTTCGGGATAATGCGTTTCGAAATTCAAAATATTTTCAATAGTTGCGCCTCTGAAACGATAGATACTTTGGTCATCATCGCCGACAACGCAGATATTTCTCGTTTTTTCGGAAAGCAATTTCACGAGCATATATTGTGCGTGGTTCGTATCCTGATACTCGTCGACCATTATGTATCTGAGCCTTGCCTGATAGCCCTCCAAAATATCGGGGTTATTTTCGAAAAGGCGAACTGTATTATAAATAAGGTCATCAAAATCCATCGCATCGGCGGACCTTAGTTCCTCTTGATACTTAGCATAAATTTTTGCAATAAGCTTTAAGCGAGGGTCACTCTCCGCTTCCTTCATATATTCCTCAGGCGTTATGAGAGAATCCTTAGCACGGCTTATTTCGTTTATAACAGTTTTGGGATGTAGCTGCTTATCCGAGATATCTAACTTTGAAAAAACATCCTTCATAACCTTTTTTTGGTCATCGGAGTCATAAATCGTGTAGTGATTTGTGTAACCAAGTCTATCGCCGTCTCTTCTCAGAATTTTAGAGCAGATAGAATGGAAGGTTCCTGCTTTAACCTGGTTAGCATCCTCTCCGAGCATTTTGCCGATTCTTTCTTTAAGCTCATTTGCGGCTTTATTGGTAAAAGTAATAGCTAAAATCTGCCAAGGCTTTGCGGGGCGATAGGCTAAAAACTTAGTATCGATGCTTTCATCCTTGAGCGCCTTTTCGGCAAGCTCCAGAGCGTATTCATCAACGTCCTCGACATCTTCTGATAAATAGGCATCGCCATATTTCACAAGGTTTGATATTCGATTAACAAGCACAGTTGTTTTTCCGCTTCCAGCGCCCGCCAAAATCAGAATCGGGCCGAGGGCTGTTGTAACTGCGCTCAGCTGCATATCGTTCATTCTCGAAAAATCTCTTTCGATTATTTTTTTCCTTATATCTAAATAACGTTTTTGAAAGTCCTTCATATTGTTTCTCCAATTATTACATAAATCATCTATTATATAATACTACAAAACCCTCAAAAGTTCAATCATTTAAAGGAAAAAAATAAAGAAAAAATACCCCGAGAAAATCGCCTTGTCTTCTCGGGGCTAAATCTTTCTATTATATGTTATTTTCTGCCTCGTTATTAAGGCCAAAGCTGACTGTCAGAGCTCTATCAACCATATCCATTGCGCTACCATTAAGCCTTCCCATTTTTTCTTTAAGACGCTGCTTATCGATAGTTCTAACCTGTTCTAATAGAACGATTGAATCCTTCTGGAGCCCGCAACCATCGGCATCCACCCTGATATGCGTCGGGAGATTCGTTTTATCCCTTTGGCTCGTTATTGCGGCGGCGATAACTGTTGGGCTATATTTATTCCCAACATCGTTCTGAACTATCAAAACAGGGCGCACTCCCCCCTGCTCTGAGCCTACAACGGGGCTTAAATCAGCATAATATATTTCCCCTCGTTTTATTGACATAATTTTCACTCTCATTCGTTTTCTGGAGATTTGAAAAGATCTTTTCCATAAATATCTTTACCATTAATTTTGGAATTTAAACATTCTCAATATATATTTATGAAAATTATTAGAAAAGGGTTAAAAAATACGTTTATGTGTTCCCCTATAAACCGCAATCTTTTTATCACGACGACAAACAAAAAAATAGG
>JAZORV010000347.1:0-8254 GCA_045656785.1 Acutalibacteraceae bacterium
CGATTATGAATACTTCGAGGATAAGAATGTTTATATCTGCTCTAACTGTGGCGATTCTTATATGGAAGAAGACCCCGGCGTTGATCCCAACCCGGGCGATGGAGAGCATACCCATTCCTATGATGCGTGCAGGGGCGAAGACCCTACCTGCACGGACGATGGCTTTATTGAATATTGTTGCGAAGGCTGCGGAGATACTTATATCGAAAGCGTCCCCGCTTTAGGCCATAGCTTCGATGAAAGCGAATATGAGGATGGAGTTTTAACCTATATCTGCTCAAACTGCGGTGAGACCAAAACCGAAGAGCTCGATCCCAATGCTTCTACCATCACTATCGAAAGCGTTTCCGTAACGAGTGGCAAGCAGGTTGAGGTTAAGGTTTTCATAACCAATAACCCAGGCTTCTCCTTCCTCTCCTTAACCGCCAAATATCCTTCAGAATTAACCTTAGTAAAGGTTAAAAACGGAACCCTCGTTTCGGGCTTGACCTCGGGCAAAAACCTTGTTTGGGCGCCCGATGAGGAAGTGCAAGAGGATGGCGTTTTGATGACATTCATTTTCGAGGTTGCAGAATCCGTTGAGGCGGGAGATTATGAGATAGAGCTTAACTTTAACGAGAGCTATAATAGCCTCGAAGAGGACGTTTATTTCGAGACCATCAGCGGAACGCTTACCGTTCTCGATTTTGAATATGGTGATGCAAACGGCGATGGCGAAATTGACGGTAAAGACGTTGTTAGGCTTACGAATTACTTTGCAAACTACGACTATGAAACCGAAACCTCAACCGTTGAAATTTTCGGCGGCGCAGATGCCAATGGCGATGGGGAGATAACCGGTAAAGACGTTGTAAGGCTTAAAAACTATTTGGCAGAATATGATTATGAATCGGGTAGCTCTTCCGTAGTTTTAGGTCCGCAGGGTTAATCGACCGAAAAGGAGAAAATTATGAAAAAACTGATTTTGCATTTAATGTGTGCAGTTTTGGTTATATCATCCTTTCTGCCACAAACTTCTGCTTTAGCATCACAAGAGCCAACTATTGCGATAGCCGATGAAGTATGTAATCCGGGTGATGAAATCAGCGTTAGTGTTTCTTTGGAAAATAACCCCGGCTTTATGTATTTGAGCGCAACCCCAAAAATATATGATGCCGAAGGGGAAGAAACCGAATATTTGAAGGTTGAATCGGTTGAAAACGGAGAATATTTCTCCATCGTTGAGGGCAAAAACCTTGTTTTCACTGCGGATAGCGACGTAACCGATAACGGAACGCTATGCACCTTGAATATTTCGATTTCTGAAGATGCTCCGTTCGGGGATTATAGCGTTGAGCTCCTTTTGAGAGAATGCTATAACAGCTTGGAAGAGGACGTTGAATTTGAAGCCTTGGCGGGCGCGGTTACGGTTGAAAAACCACACACTCCGTCAGCACCTGAGAAAGAAAACGTAATCCCCGCAAAATGCGGAGTTAAGGGCTCTTATGATGAGGTTATATATTGCGTAGACTGCGGCGAAGAGCTTTCCCGAGTTTCAAAGGAAATACCTGCGCTCCAGCATAAGCTGACAACCCTCAAGGCGGTTGCGCCAACCTGTAAAAAAACAGGCCTTACAGAGGGCAAAAAATGTTCCCTTTGCGGAACTGTTACCAAAAAACAGCAAACCGTTGCTAAAAAAGCTCATTCTTATAAAACAACCGTAACGAAGGCGACCGCCTCCAAAAACGGAAAATCGGTTAAGAAATGCAGCGTTTGTGATTACGTTTCAAGCACGACCACTATTTATGCCGCAAAAACCATCAAGCTTTCCAAAACCGAGTTCGTGTATACGGGAAGCACCATAAAGCCCACCTTAGTTATCAAGGATTCCAAGGGCAAAACAATATCTTCTTCCTATTATACAGTTAGCGGAACGAGAAGCACGAAGAATATCGGCTCATATAAAATAAAGATTACCTTCAAGGGCAACTATTCGGGCGATAAAACATTAAGCTATACTGTTGAACCCAAAAATGTAACGAGCCTCGCTCTTAAATCCTCAAAGAAAAAGGAACTAACGGTTTCTTGGAAGAAGGATTCTTCGGTTAGCGGATATGAGGTTTTGTATGCCACGAATTCTAAGTTCACAAGCGGCAAGAAAACTGTAACCATCAAATCAGCAAACACCAATAAGACCACCATCAAAAAGCTTTCTTCAAAGAAGACTTACTACGTTAAGGTGCGCTCTTATAAAACGGTCAGCGGCAAGAAATATTATAGCGCATATACCTCCTATAAAAAGCTTAAAATTAAATAAATCAAAAGTATTTAAAAGCGAAAAGCGAGAGTTTCGAAAACTCTCGCTTTTAGTTTATGAAAGCAATTAATCTTTAGCAACAAAATGATATGTTGCGGTGGCGAAGTCGCAATGAGGGAAGGTGGGGACGATTCCGCAGGACATTATAGTTTTTCCCGAAAGGGTTTTATTGATTTCGGGGATAAAATATTTCTTGTTTTCATCGAGGCCGGCGGGATAGATTATTTTTATAGGACTATGGTGTCTTAATTCGCAAAGCTGTTGATAACTAGTAAGCTTCGCCTTGGTTTTATCCTTTGAAACGACCATAAATCCGAAGAATTTGCTCTCAAAGGGGTTATCAACTCTATAAAGGTCGCCCTCTAAAATGAGATCCTCATTTTTGAGATATTCCTCAACCTGTTGCTTAGTTTCGAGCTTTTGCTCATCAGTAAATGTTGAGGTGTCAAGCTCATAGCCCGTGGCTCCCAGCTGAGCGATATCGGAGCGAGTTTGAGATGGGGTTATTCTGTTCGTTCCATGGTTTGGAACAACGGAATAATGGCAGGACATCGATGAGAGGGGATAAACTATGCTTGTTCCATATTGAATTCTTGTTCTTTGGTCGGCATCGGTATTGTCGCTCGTCCAGTTCTGTGGGAAATAATAGAGCACAGCGGGGTCGAATCTTCCACCGCCACCCGAACAACCCTCGAATAAGACGTCGGGATTGCCTTCAACGATTCTCTCAAATAAGTCGTAAACGCCTAATGCATAGCGATGGCTGAATTCCTTTTGGCGCTCGGGCTCGAGCATACAAGAATAAAACTCGGTAACATTTCGGTTATAATCCCATTTAACGTATTCAATTTGATTGTTTTTGAGGATTTTGCAAACCGAATCAACGATATAATCGCGAACATCCTCGCGAGTGAGGTCTAACATATACTGGTTTCGGCTCTCTATTCTGCGCCTATTTGGAACGCCGATTGCATAGTCGGGGTGGGCTCTGAAAAGGTCTGAGTCCTCTGAAATCATTTCGGGCTCAAACCAAAGTCCGAAATTCATTCCCAACGAATGAACGTGGTCAATAATAGTTTTGAGGCCGCCCTCAAGCTTTTCTTCGTTTACAAACCAATCACCGAGGCCTGACGTGGCATCGTTGCGCTTTCCAAACCAGCCGTCATCTAAAACGAAGGTATCAATGCCGGTTCCCATAACTGCCGAAGCAATATCCATAAGCTTTTGATTGTCAAAATTGAAATAAGTTCCTTCCCAGTTGTTGATAACGAGGGGGCGGTGTTTTTTAACAAAGCGAGGATTTATCAGGTGATTTCTAAATGCATCGTGAAACTCTCGACTCATTCCACCAATGCCATCTGAGGAATAAGCCATAACAACCTCCGGAGTTTCGAGCTCTTGGCCGTTTTCTAATTTCCAGGAGAAATCGAAATCGTTTATTCCGCCTGAAACAATCGTGCTGCCGTTAGGACAAACCTCTGCCTGAAGCTTAAAGGAAGACGAATAAACAAGGCTGAAGCCATAAGCATTTCCCTTGGATTCGGTTGTGAATTTATCGAGAAGGGCAACAAAAGGATTGAGAATAGCCGATGATGCAGCGCGTTTTGAATCTATCGAAATAACTCCATGGGTGAGGGGAATCGTTTCAATCGTTCTTTCTCTTGCCCAAGAGCCTTGAAGGGAAAGAAAATCAAAATCACTTCTTGGAAAACCGCAGGCGAAGGAAAATGCTCTGTTGAGGAAAACTGTTGATTCGGCATTGTTTTTATAAACAATTCTGCGCGCAATGACCGAACAATCCTCATAAACCGAATAATAAAGGTCAGCGGCAAAACGAGTTAACGAATCCTCAAGATGCAAAATGAGGGTTTCACCATCCCTCATTGAGGGCATAGCCTTCATTTGGGGCTTCTCTTTTAAAATTTCGTGGGAAACGTATAAAAGATTACTTATTCTATCTCCGGCTTCATTTTGAACCAAAAGGGTTGGCTCGCGGTAATCGCCCGTTCCGAAAAAGGAAAGCTCGGGAAGAAAATCATGAAAAGAATCGTTGGTACCGGGGATTTTTGCCGAGAAGGAATATGCGCCGGAAGCGGGAATGTGGTCAAGATTTTCTCTTGGAATCCTGCTTCCAAAATAAAGATGCTCGGCATATCCATAGTTATTGATTCGGAAAACATAGGAAATATCCTTGCTTTCTAAATAGAAGGTTTTATTCTCGTTATCGTAAAATATAGCCATTATATGCTCTCCTTTATTGCGCGGTTGATTCTGTTTCTGAGGTTCAAGAGATATTCCTCAGATTTGGGGTATTCCTTGAAGGTTATCGGCTCGATGCCTTCGTCAATAAGATTTATAACGTACTCTTTTCCTTTTAGCTCCTCTAAAAGCTGCATCGCGCGAACATCCTGCAAAGCATCAAAGAAAAGCACCTGTCTGAGCGAGGGCCAGGGCTTGCCGCCTTCTCCCGGATACACCGAATAGGTATCGCCCGAGGGAGCGAAGCATTCGCCGTCGGAACAGATGAATGGGTTTAAGGTGTTATAAGAATACTGATTATTATAGAAATTATATCCCCAATGGAGGAAGCCCTTGAGATCGTATTTATAGATCTGCGCGCCGATGATTCTCGTTCTCGAGGAGGTCATCGCGAAGAAGCGGTTTGAAACCTTATCCCATTGAGCGCAGCAATAATATCCCCAAAGGTTTTCAACCTTTCTCTCGAGGAAGGGCTCAAGATTGTCAATTACGCATACGGGGACGTCAACCGTTCCGATAAATGCAGGGTTTGAAAGAGCATCTATCGTTTTTCTGCCAACGATCAGCGGGCGGATAAACTCTGTGTTTTGTTTGTATTGTTCGATATTGTCCTCGTGCGGTTCATCCGAAACGTGGAAATAGCATTTATCTCCGAGCCCCAAAGCATCGAAAAATTCGAGAACTGCAGGGATATACTGCGTTAAAAAGCTTTTGTATTCCTCGCATAAAGCCTCGGTGTCCCATCCGAAGATGCGTTTTTCCTCGCCATCAACAGTCGCCCAAACCTGAGGGCAGAATTTTGCGCCCCATTGGGAGAAAAGATGAGCAATTTCAAAATATTTGAAGCCAATTTTCTGCGCCAAATCGATCCATCTTTTAAGAAGGGAGAAATCGAAGGTGTATTTTCCGTTTTCTAAGGTGATTTTAGTGAGCTGAGTTGAGGGGCGGTAACCGCCAACGTAGGTGTCAAGCTCGGGGGAGAGCGCGGGAGTGAGGATCATATCCTGCCCATAGCGATGAGCATTTTCCATAAAGCGCTCGATAATTGCCCAATGCTCTTCGCTATATGTTTCAACGTTATAATATTGCATAAGGCAATCAGGATAAAACCACTGCGAGTAGGTTGTTTTTTGTTCGGGAAGAATGGCATCAATTATCTCAATTTCCAAAGAAAGCTCCTGTATTTTTTCACCTGCTTCGTTATAAAATGCACCCGAGAAGGTTTGATTTCCCGAAAGCTTGCCATCAGTGTCCAATTCAATCCAGAGAGAACGCATTGTGTGATTGCAGGTAAGGCGGGTTTCGCTTGTTATTGGTTTTAAAAGGTCGGGATAAAGCCCCGGCTCGGTTCTTAAATAATTATCATCGAAGGTTTCGGGATAAACGGGGAGCATTGAGGGGATGTTTTCTACGAGATAAGTGTTTGCAAATTTCAAAAAGGGTTCATCAATTTTAAAATAAACTATCTCCTTGGTGATTCGAGGGTCTTCGTGCTGAAAGGGGATAATAAAAGAATAGCGTTCATTCTTTAAGAAGGTCGCTGTTTTCAGCTCCTTTTTGCTTGCCATCATTTCATCCGGGAAGCATTTGTTTAGAGAGGATATAATTTTTGCTTGCATTTTTCATTTCTCCTTATTTCGAGCAATTCTTTCTTCTAATTTTAGTATAATAAATAAAAATAGTCAATAGTTTTTTGGTTTCAACGAAAGGAATTTTCCACATTTATTGACAAGTTCAATTTGCTTGTGTTATACTTCTATTAAGCTTATAAAAATTAAGGAGTGCGAGAAAAATGGAAATTGCAACAAATGAATTTTTAGAGGAGCTTGAAGCTCTTAAAATAAACAGAATAAACGAGATAAAAAATGCAAAAGATGAGCTATGTATCAGCGAACAAACTTACTATGTAAGCGCGGATGGATGTGACCAAAATGATGGGCTTTCTCCCGAATCTGCCTGGAGAACACTTGAAAGGGTATCAAGCGCAGATTTAAAGGTCGGCGACGGCGTTTTATTCCATCGCGGAGATCTTTTCAGAGGAATGGTTTATGCTCAAGAGGGCGTTTCTTATGGAGCATTTGGAAAGGGCGAAAAGCCGAAATTTTATGCTTGGCGCGAAGACCTTGCCGACCCCGAGCTTTGGGAGCAGAGCGATAAAACCAATAATATCTGGAAATATAAAAAGGGTATAGCAGACGTCGGTTCCCTCGTTTTCAATGGCGGTGAAAAGCATTCCTTAAAGCATATTCCTTCTTATATCTGTGGAAAATTCGTATGCCGAGAGGATGAATCAAAGCCCTTCTTGATGGAAAATGAAATGAAGGGTAATCTCGATATTTATTGGCATTTTGAAAAGACGCTGACAACTAAAAACTATACCGAAGAAAATCTCGAGCCTGTTCCCGAGGTTGAAAACATCACTGATGGCGAATTGTATTTAAGGTGTGATGAAGGCAACCCCGGAGAGGTTTTCGATTCTATCGAAGCAATAGCCCGCACCTGCGCTTTCAGAACCAATGGCAAAAAGAATATAACGATAGATAATATCTGTATGAAATATTATGGAGTTCATGCCGTGGCGGCGGGCGGTCCGCTTGTTGAAGGGCTTAAGGTTACAAATTGCGAAATCGGCTGGATAGGTGGAACAATTCAGAACTATTATGGGCTCGACCCGAACTACCCGCAAGGTGGCAGAGGAACGGTTACCCGCTTCGGAAACGGAGTCGAAATCTATGGCGGCTGCAGAGATTATGAGGTCTCGAATTGTTATATCTATGAGATATATGATGCGGGCGTAACCCATCAGGTAACAACAAACGGGAAAAAATATGTGATGGAGGATATCCGCTATAAGGATAACCTTATCGATAAAAACGTTTATTCCATTGAATATTTCCTCGATATGAATAAGGGCGATGTCGAAAGCTATATGAAGGGCATCGAAATTTCGGGAAATATCCTTATGAATTCCGGCTTCGGCTGGGGTCAGCAAAGGCACAATAAGCATACCCCCGCGCATATCAAGGGCTGGAGCTATGTAAACCGCGCGAGCGATTTTAAGATTCATGATAATATCTTCGCATTCGCAGGCTTCAGAATGCTTCATCTGGTAGCCTTGGATAAGGAAAGCCTCCCCGAAATGTGGAGCAATACTTATATCCAAACAGAGGGCGGAATGCTCGGTCAATATGGCGAAAACTGCGAAAAAGAACCCGAAATCGAGATTTTCGATACCTCCGCCGAAGAAAAAATCGAAAGAATTTTCAAGGATTCCGGCGCAAAGGTATATATTGTAAAAAAATAAAACAAAACGAACCCCTTGCATTTTTTGTGATGCAAGGGGAATTTTTATCCATGAAAATCAATTAAAAATTGTCATCAAATGAGAGGGGAGAGCGCTTCTTTTTTGAGATTTTGAGCTCCTTTTCAAGCAGCTCGGTTAATAGCTGATTGGCGCTGTATCCTCGGGTTTTGTCCTTTTCTTGCCAAACTCGTTGCATTAAAGCTTTATAAGTATCAGGATCTAAACGCAAGGGGATAGAAACTTTTTCTCTTGTTGAAACGTTTGATTTATTCATATAGGGAAACCTCCTAAAAATAATTGATTTGAAAACTAAAAGAAAAACAAAGAATTGAGAGCAAAAATTAAGAGCAAAGAACGAAGATAAAGAAAATTCTAATAAAATAAAGAAAGAAAAA
>JAZORV010000348.1:0-3078 GCA_045656785.1 Acutalibacteraceae bacterium
TTGTTTGCGTGATACGCAAACGTGTATTGTGCATAGCACAATACGAAACACGTAGTGTTTCAACAAACACTATTATCATAAATATTAAAATGAAAAAGGCAAATTTATGGCTTTTTCGGAAAGACTAATTTTACACCACCGCGCCTTCAGGCGCCAAAGGAGACGCTATGAAAAGCTTTGAAGAAATTAAAAAGGATGAAAAAATAAAAGCATATATCGAAGGGGCGGACAGAGCGCTCGAGGCGGTCGGATACACCGAGCACAGCTTCCCCCACGTTCTGCTGACCGCAGCGCGAGCAAAATATCTGCTATCCTCTCTCGGATTTTCCGAAAAGGTGCAGGAGCTTGTTTCAATCGCCGCCTACCTTCACGATATCGGAAATCTTGTAAACCGCGAGGAACATGCCCAAAGCGGGGCGGTTATGGCCTTTTCGCTTTTAGAGGACATGGGCTTTTCTCCAAAAGAAGTTGCAGAGATTACCTCTGCCATCGGCAACCACGATGAAGGAACGGGCGCCCCTATTTCTCCCCTATCTGCCGCCCTTATTCTGGCAGATAAATCCGACGTTCGGCGCTCGAGGGTCCGCAATTCGGATTTCGCTCGTTTCGATATACACGATAGGGTGAATTTTTCTGCCAAGACCTCTGCTTTGAGCCTTTGCGCGCAAGAAAAAACGGTGAAGCTCAGCCTCACCGTTGACACTAAATATTGCTCCATAATGGATTATTTTGAAATCTTCCTCCAAAGGATGATTCTCTCTCGGCGCGCCGCCGAATTTTTGGGGCTTCGCTTCGAGCTTTTTATAAATGAAAACCGTATGCTTTAAAGCTTCGCTCCCTCGGTTAATTTAACGAAAAGCTCGTTAAACAGCAAAAAGCCCTCGGTTTTAAAGGCTATATGCTTTTCATCGATTTCCAAAAGTCCGCTTTTTTCATATAGGCGGGCTTTTTTGATTATTTCCTCGGGGAATTTTCCAAATTTTTCCTCGTATTCTGAGAAAACAACCCCTCTTCTGAGCCTTAAATTCAGCATCAGATATTCCTCTTTGCCGCCGCCCGTATCGATAACCTTTTTTTGGGGCGAGGATATAAATGACTGCAGATCCGAAGGGTAGGCATATCGTTCGCCCTTTATAAACCCATGCGCCGCAGGGCCGAGGCCATAGTATTCGCCGCCGAGCCAATAATTGAGATTATGGCGCGCCTCAAAGCCTTCCTTCGCCCAGTTAGAGATTTCATACTGCATATAGCCTCTTTTTTCAAGCTCAGAAGAAGCCAGAAGATAAAAATCGGCGGTCCTTTCAAGGGAGGGAAAATTATATTTTTCGCGGTTTTTATAAAGGGGTGTCCCCTCCTCTAAGCTTAGCATATATGAAGAAATATGCTTGGGCTCAAGAGCGCAAAGATAATCGATGGTTTCAAATAGCGAAGCCTCTGTCTGCTCGGGGATTCCAAGCATAATATCGAGGGAAATATTATCTATTCCCGCCCTTTTTGCCGCCGTTACCGCCAATTCTATCTGCTCCACGGAGTGTCTGCGAGAAAGCAGCCGAAGTTCTCCTTCATTTGCGCTTTGCGCGCCTAAAGAAACGCGGTTTATCCCCGATTCCCTTGCCGCCGAAAAGACCTCGAAAAGCTCATCGGCAGGGTTGGCTTCGAGGGTTGCTTCCTCAAATTCGCCGAATTTTTCCCGAAGAAAGGAAACAAGCCGATAGATGCGCTCCGCCCCTAAAAGGGAGGGCGTTCCTCCTCCTAAATAAAGGGTTGAAAGGGCTTCATCGGGGAGCTTTTTTGCCTCCTTTATCAGGGCTTCTAAATATTCATCGAGCGTTTCTTCGCTCGCAGTCCCCGAATAAAAATCACAATAAGCGCATTTGGATGCACAAAAGGGGACGTGAATATATAACCCTCTCGGCATTTTCACTTCCCCCTTTTATTTTTAATTATATTCTTCAAATTCCAGAGTGTATTCCTCGCCGGGCGTAAGATTATAAAGCGAGAAAGTGGTTTCATATCCCATGCCCTCTTTGAAGCCTTCATAGCTCAGCTGAACGGAATCCGCAAGCTTGCCCGTTGAATCATAAATCTTGGCATAATACCAATCCAAAAACGTATCGCCCTCGCGAACTATTTCGCCCTTTAAGGTCACGTTTACCTGATCAAAGGTTTTGTCGTTCTCATAAGAGAACTCGGTTAATAAAAGCTCAGAATCCGAATTCTGATAGTATCCCGAGCTTACGATCCTCTTCGGAAGCTGATCACATTTTACCTTTGCCTTAAGCTTCGGGAGGGAATACGCGGTGTCATAAACCGCAGGGAAAAGCTTCTTTCCGTTCTGATAAATCTGCAAACGGACGTTGCCTTCCGCGCACGTTCCCTCAAGAACCTCCGATCTCGGGATGGGGATTCTTGCCAGATATTCGATATCATTCTCGTATTCATCCTCATGGCTTCCAAAATCAGCTTCGGTGAGCGCTTTTTTCTTGTTATAAACGATTTCTTCGTTATTGTTAATGATGGTAATTTCCGCCTCAACGTCGGCATAAATGTATTCCTCATTATAATTCAGAATTCCGAAATACATAGCGAAATCTTCCTTATTCTCATCGAAATACCATTCGCGCATCGCAACAGGCTCTTTCATATCCTCGCAACCGCTGAAAAGACAAAGCATCAACAAAACGCACGTAATCATGGAAACCGCTTTTTTCATAATATCCCCTCTTCTGCTTTAGCTTTCGCAAAAATTCAATTTATTGCTTTAATTATACCTCATCTTTCCTCCTTTTTCAAGGGGGGCAACAAAAAGCTTTTAACTGCTCTCTGCTCTAAAGCGTCTCCCCCCTTCTCGAGCTTTAACGACTCTAAGCAAACGCGGATAATCCGAACCTGATTTTAAAGAGCAGATTTACGTGTTTGCTTATATATAATGTATGGAAAAAATTAAAAGGATGCAGAATTCGGAACGTACTCTTAAGGACAAATTGGTTTTGGAACGAAAATTTGCCATCTATCATCGCCTCAAACTTTGAAATACACAAAGTATTTCTGCAGTTTATCGGCTTCGATATAAGAACA
>JAZORV010000349.1:0-1607 GCA_045656785.1 Acutalibacteraceae bacterium
CCTTATATGCATGAGCAAAGATAACGTATGAATCGCCATTAACCTGAGCTCCGATTATCGAAACAAAGGGAACGTTTTCATCCATACCCTCCGGCTTCTCAACAGCAGTTATATTGATTCCACCAAAGACATAAATAGCGGTTTCGGAAGAAATATCATAATTTGCATCATTTATCTTCCATAGCACCTTATCACCATTTGTGGATTTAATCGTAAGCTTTGAATCGAAGGAATATTCTTCATCAAGCTCAACTCCATCAACAGAGATACCATGTTTTGTTTCAACGTCTCTAACGTAAACTGCGTTAACAACGGTTGGTTCGGTTATAGGCATTGAGAGATAATAACTGTCATCATTGGGCAATGCATAGAATTTATATCCAACAAACGCATCTGCGTAGTTCTTTGCTGCCATAAGATCGGCCTCGGTCAAAGTTTTGCCCGAAAGCACAAATGCTTCATATACTACCATATTTCCTCTACCTACAAAGCTTACAGGGAAATAAGGCGCATATTGAGCAATCAAGCTCTTTCCTTCGGCAGAAACGGAGAAGGTATATTCAAGATCTTCACTAACAATAGCGTTACCATCAGACCATCCGATGAAGCCGAATTTAGTTTCATCAACAGTAACCTCAGCATCGGCAGAAACGGTTGCTTTGGTGCCATCCGCTGCATAATTTCCGTTGGCATCCTTAGCGCCTGAATATTTAACGCTTGTTGAAGCGCTTGATGCAACCTCGCCGGCCACGGTAAGGTTAACCTCTCCTGCGGTCTCGGTATATTCTCCGATAAGAGCAATATGACCAAGTCTTCCATAATGCGAGGAAGCAGAAAGCTCATTGGAAAGCGCTGAATTCTGAACAGCGCAGATAAGCCTTATTCCAAAGTATTTAGCCTTAGGAGCAGTCTTCGGATCAACAATTATATATCCGGAGCTGTTGTAGATATCATAGGTTACTGCACTATCTTTGAACAATTCTTCTTCGGAATTTGCGAATGAAAGCTTGAAATGAGAAGGTGTTAAATCTGCTCTGTAATGACCATAAACACCAATTTTAGAAATAGAAGCCTCTCCGTCAAGCGCAAAGTTCATCTGCTGATAAACCTTAGATTCATCGTCGATTAATGCAGTTTTATCGGAGTTAACATAGTTAGATCCCGACCAAATAACATCCGCACCATCATAAGCCAGAGCTGTTAAAGAGGTTATTCCGCCTTTTCCGTTGCTTCCTCCATTAACAGCAAATTCCTTTGTTATGCCATTATCGTAAGCAACCTTAGAAATCGGCAGTTTATTTTCAAGAAGATTAGAAGAACCGCCTATTGCAGTATTATAGTTATCCACGCCATTGCCTTCAGTAGTTGTTGCAACTCTTTCACCGAAAGCATTAAATTCATGGATTCTAAAATAACGATTTTTGAAGTCATTGGTATCGTGAGTGAGCCTTGATTCAGCGTCATATACCCTCATTCCAACGTATTTATAGCTAACACCGGGAAGGTCAATTCTCTGATACTGATGCTGATTATCGTAGTTTTTAATGGTTGCGCAGAAATCGGGATTATCGAAAAGATCTTCCTTATTATTTGAAGCGGTTATGATA
>JAZORV010000350.1:0-2725 GCA_045656785.1 Acutalibacteraceae bacterium
CTATTCTTTTTTTATTAAACCTCAAGAAATTAAGCCTCAAGGAATTAGAAACAACACAAAAGCTTGATAAACTCATCGCCGCTGCACCAAACATCGGATTCATTTCCCAACCGAGCAAGGAAATAAACGCACCTGCCGCAAGCGGTATGCCTATGCAATTATAAATAAACGCCCAGAATAGATTCTCTTTAATGTTTTTGAGCGTTTTTCGGCTAAGCGTTATAGCTGAAGTGACTGATTTAAGGCTATCCTGCATAAGAACAATATCAGCCGACTCTATCGCAATATCAGTTCCTGAGCCTACTGCAATTCCAACGTCTGCAACGGCCAAAGCGGGTGCATCGTTAATACCGTCGCCTACCATTATAACACTGCCTTCTTTTTTGCTCATTTGGGCAACGTTAGCCTTTTCTTCGGGCAAAACGCCTGCGATAACGGTTTTAATACCTACTTTCTTTGCTATATAATTAGCAGTTTTCTCGTTATCACCCGTAAGCATTACAACGTTAAGACCCATATTTTGAAGGTCGGTTATAGCCTCTTTGCTATCCTCTTTTATAGCATCTGCGACCGCTATTATTCCAACAAATTCGCCATTAAATCCAAAATAAAGAGGGGTTTTACCAGTATCGGAAAGCTCTTCACCAATCTTTTTAAAGCTCTCATCAATATTCAAGTTTTTAGATAAGAAATCGAGTTTTCCGCCAAACGCTGTTTTTCCATCAATAATCCCTGAAAGTCCATTTCCCGGGAATACCTCAAATTCTTCAACAGCTTTGGGCTCTATTCCCTTTTCTTCTGCTTTTTTTACAATCGCAAGCCCCAAGGGATGCTCGCTTAATTTTTCGAGAGAAAAAGCAAGCTCTAAAAGCCTTTCTTCGGATATTCCGCCCCATGGCAAAACATCGGTTACAATTGGTTTTCCGCTTGTAACAGTTCCTGTTTTATCTAAAATAACGGTTTTTGCTCTCCCTGCCGCTTCAAGAGCGGTTGCTGATTTAAAGAGGATTCCGTTTCGTGCTCCAACTCCTGAACCTACCATTATTGCAACGGGGGTTGCAAGCCCTAAAGCGCAAGGACAACTAATAACAAGAACCGAAACTCCGCGAGCTAATGAAAATCCGATAGATTCGCCCAGAATTAACCAAACTGCAGCAGTAATAACAGCAATTAAAATCACTATCGGAACAAAGACTCCCGAAACCTTATCGGCAATTTTTGCAATAGGCGCTTTGCCGGAGGAGGCTTCTGAAACAATTTTTATTATCTCGGAAAGGGTAGTATCCTCTCCGACCTTTTTTGCTTCGCATTTTATAAAGCCCTGCAAATTAACGGTTCCGGCAAAAACACTTGATCCCTCTATCTTTTCTGCCGGCATGCTCTCACCTGTTAGCGCAGATTCATCGATGCTTGTATGCCCCGAAACAATAATCCCATCGCAAGGGATACTTTCTCCCGGGCGAACGATAAATATATCCGAGATTCTAAGCTCGCTTATCGGGATACTGATTTCTTTTCCATCTCTCTCAACTGTTGCGAATTTTGGAGATAGGTCCATAAGGCTTTTGATAGCATTGGTAGTTTTACCTTTCGAATAGGATTCAAGCATTTTGCCGACCGTTATAAGCGCTAAAATCATCGCGGCGGATTCAAAATACAGGTCGTGAAGCAGATGAGCGCTATGAGTAGTAGTCATTTTAAAAACTACAACCGCGCTATAAATATATGATGCCGCAGAACCTAACGCCACCAAAGAATCCATATTTGGATGCCTTGCAATAAGGCCCTTAAAGCCATTTATGAAAAATCTTTGATTTATAACTATAACTAAGCCAGATAAAAGCATTTGCAAAAAACCGTTAGCGAGATAATTCCCTTCAAAAAAGCTCGGCATTGGGGCTCCAAACATTGTATGCCCCATAGAAACGTACATCAAAACCGCTAAAATAACAAGCGAAGAAACCAAGCGATTTCTGATTTTGCCCGTTTCTTTGTCCTCCATTTTTTCGTTTTTTTGAGATTTTTCACCTTGAACACTTGCATTATAGCCTGCTTTTTTTACTGCAGATATTATTTCTTCATCTGATGCATCGCCTTCGACAGTCATCGAATTAGTAAGCAAATTCACTTGAACGTTTTTAGCCTTTTCAAGCGCGGAAACTGCCTTTTCAACCCTCGCACTACAAGCGGCGCAGCTCATTCCTTGTACATCAAATTTTTTCAATATATCACCTCTCGAAAGTGCAGTTAGTCTTAACTAACTACAATTATACTCCCCTTTTTTGATAAAGTCAAGCGAGAAAAAAGCTTCTCGGCAAACCGAAAAGCTTTAATTAATTAATATTTTCTCCAAACCATTCTATCAACGATTCGAGTATAGCTTTGAATGATCTTAACAACCTTTGTTGAAACGTTTTCTTCCACATAGTCGGGAACGGGGATTCCAAAATCGCCTGCATTATTCATTTCAACAGAAGTTTCAACCGCCTGCAAAAGCGAAGCCTCATCGATGCCGGCCAAAGTAAAGCATGCCTTATCGAGCGCTTCAGGGCGTTCGGTTGAAGTTCTTATGCAAATTGCGGGGAAAGGATTTCCGATAGACGTGAAAAAGCTTGATTCCTCAGGCAAAGTTCCGCTATCTGACACAACCGCAAAGGCATTCATCTGAAGGCAATTATAGTCATGGAAGCCCAAAGGCTCGTGGCGAATAACCCTTTTATCAAGC
>JAZORV010000351.1:0-2098 GCA_045656785.1 Acutalibacteraceae bacterium
GATTGTGATATCAGTTATCATTTATCTTCGCCTCCTTTTTTAAGAAGCGCGATATTTCTTCAATTGCCGAATCAACTGTAAAGCATCTGTCAGAAACATCAATACCCTTTTTCTTTAAAACTTGCATAATATTCGTTATATGAGGAACGTTAAGTCCGATTTCTCTTAAAACCTCAGGCTTTGAAAACACCTCTTCTTTTGCTTGGAACATAAAGTTCTTTCCTTTATTCATAACGAGAACCTTATCCGCTATCAGCGCGATATCCTCCATGCTATGGGATGAAACGAGAACGCATGCGCCCGTATTATCGCGATATTCCTTAATTCTCGAAATAATAAGCTCTCTGCCCTGAGGGTCAAGCCCCGCGGTTGGTTCATCGAGAACAAGCACTTGAGGCTTCATTGCGATTACTCCCGCAATAGCGGCTCTTCTCATCTCACCGCCCGAAAGCTCGAAAGGAGATTTTTTCAAATGCTCATCTTTTAATTCAACAAGGCTCGCCGCATATCTTACCGCTTCATCTATTTCCTTTTCATCAAGCCCCATATTTTTAGGGCCAAAAGAAATATCCTTATAAACGGTTTCATCAAAAAGCTGATGCTCAGGATATTGAAAAACAAGGCCAACCTGATAACGCACCTTTATAATCTCTTTTGGATTCTCCCAGATGTTTTTGCCATTGAGGAAAATCTCGCCCGAATCAGGCTTTAAAAGACCGTTAAGATGCTGCATTAAAGTTGACTTACCGCTTCCGGTATGACCGATTATTCCAATTATTTCGCCCTTTTCCACAGATAATGAAACATCTTCGATGGCATGGGTTTCGTAAGGTGTTCCTGCTCCATATAAATGGGTCAGGTTTTTGATTTCAAGAAATGCCAATTAGTTTTCCTCCGTAAGCTTCAAAAACAATGCATCTGCAAATTTTTCATCTGATAATATATCCCCCGAAAGAGAAATGCCAAGCTTTTTAAGCTCATGGGCAAACAGCGCGGACTGAGGAACGCTGAGCCCCGCTTTTTTAAGAACCTCTACCTCGCAGAAAACCTTTTGCGGCGAGTCATCCAAAAGAATGCTACCATCATCCATAACAACAATTCTATCGGCAAGAGCTGCTTCATCCATATAATGAGTTATCAGGACAACTGTTATTCCTTTTTCGCGGTTGAGCTTTAATATTGCCTCTAAAACCTCCTGCCTGCCTTGAGGGTCAAGCATAGCTGTTGGTTCATCCAAAACAATGCATTCGGGCTCAAGCGCTAAAATTCCGGCTATGGCAACCCTTTGCTTTTGTCCGCCCGAAAGCAGATGCGGAGCTTTTAGGCGGTGGTCGTACATATCAACAGCCTTCAATGAATTATCAACCCTGCTTCTGATTTCTTTGGGATCAATTCCCAGGTTTTCCGGGCCAAAAGCAACGTCATCCTCAACAACGGTTGCGATGATCTGATTATCGGGGTTTTGGAAAACGAGACCAACTGTTTTCTTTATTTCGAACTCTTTTTCTTCATCGGAGGTATCCATTCCATTTATGAGCACTTTTCCGCCCGATGGCGCTCTTAAGCCATTCATAAGCCTTGCAACGGTGGATTTACCGGAGCCATTATGCCCGAGAATTGAAACAAAGCTACCCTTTTCAATATTTAAAGAAAAGTTTTCCAAAACAACATTGTTTTCGTTTTCTTGCTCATACTCAAAATAAACGTTTTCAAATTTAATAATATCCATTAAATAAATTACCTTCTTTTCCAAACGGTTGTACTGCCGCATGGAAGAACAATATCCTTATGAGTTACGTTAAGACCGATTTCTTCGGTGAAAATTTCGCCATTTCTGCCCTTATCGAAAACGTCCTTTGTCATATAATTAAGTATTGTTGGTGACATTCCTGTTGTATAAGAATTGATAAGAAGCAAAAGGGCATCATCGCTGAAGATTTGGGAGGTTAAATTCAAGAGCTCCGCTAATTGATTCTCAAATTTCCAAACCTCTCCATCGGGACCTCTGCCATAAGAGGGAGGGTCCATAACGATAATATCATATTTATTGCCTCTTCTAATTTCTCTGCGAACAAATTTAAGGCAATCATCAACAAGC
>JAZORV010000352.1:0-2547 GCA_045656785.1 Acutalibacteraceae bacterium
CGAGTCTGTGCTTTCCTTTGGAGCTATTATGGCTACCCAACTTCAACCTATGAAGGCGTGAACGTTGAGGTTATGAGATATATAAACGGACAGATTATGGCGCGAAACGATAAAAAGGTGGGAAACGCTGAGGATGTTGATTATGTAGGCGGAGTTCCCGATTCAGGAACGCCTCACGCTATCGGCTATGCCAACGAAAGCGGAAAGCATTTCGCAAGAGCCTTCATCAAATATACCCCAACCTGGGCGCGCTCCTTTATGCCAACAACCCAGAAAGAGCGCAAAAAGGTTGCAAAAATGAAGCAGATTCCCATTCATGAGCTGATTCAGGATAAAAGCCTTTTGTTTGTTGATGATTCGATAGTCAGAGGAACTCAGCTTAAAGAAACGGTTGATTTCCTTTATGATAACGGAGCAAAGGCGGTTCATATGCGGTCTGCTTGCCCTCCCATTATGTATGGTTGCAAATATCTCAATTTTTCCCGCGCCACAAGCGATATGGAGCTTATTGCCAGAAGAGTTATAAACGAGCTCGAGGGAGAAGAAGGCTTCAAACATATCGAGGAATATAGCGATTCCTCAACGGAGCGCGGAAAGAAATTAAGAAAGGCAATATGCGATAAATTTCATTTTGACTCTCTTGAATTTCAGTCTTTAGAAGGAATAATAGAAGCGATAGGAATAGATGCCGATAAGCTTTGTACCTATTGTTGGAACGGAAAGGAATAAAAGTTATGATAAATTCAAAATCAGAAAGCTATGCCGCAGCAGGCGTTGATATTACAGCAGGTTATAAATCAGTTGAGCTTATGAAAAAGCATATTGCAAGAACAAAGAACGAGGGTTGCCTTGATGACGTTGGCGGCTTTGGCGGATGCTTTGGTCTTGACCTTAAGGGCATTTCCGAGCCTGTTCTCGTTTCGGGAACAGACGGCGTTGGAACAAAAATTAAGCTCGCAATGCTTTTAGATAAGCATGATACAATCGGTATAGATTGCGTTGCAATGTGCGCTAACGATATTATTTGCTGCGGAGCAAAGCCTTTGTTTTTCCTCGATTATATCGCTTGCGGTAAAAACTATCCCGAAAAGATAGCCGAAATCGTTGGCGGTGTTGCAGAAGGTTGCGTTCAGGCGGGTTGCGCCCTTATAGGCGGCGAAACCGCAGAGCATCCCGGCCTTATGCCTGAGGATGATTATGACCTCGCAGGCTATTGCACAGGTGTTGTTGATAAATCCAAGATTCTTGATAATAAAACCGTTTCAGCAGGGGACGTTGTTATCGCTCTTGCTTCAACAGGTGTTCATTCAAATGGTTTTTCCCTCGTTCGCAAGGTTTTCGATATCGAAAATGCCGACCTTAAAGCCCCCGTTGAGGAGCTTGGCGGAAAATCTCTCGGAGAAACTCTTTTAACACCAACCAAAATGTACGTTAAATCCATGCTTGCTCTTATGGATGAGGTTAAGGTTAAGGCTGTATCTCATATAACGGGCGGCGGATTCTATGAAAATATTCCGAGAAGCCTTCCTGATGGCTTCGGAGCCAAAATTGATAAATCGGCCGTTAAGATTCTTCCCATCTTTGAGCTTATCGCAAAGAGAGGAAACATCAGCGAGCACGATATGTTCAATACCTTCAATATGGGCGTTGGAATGAGTGTTGTTGTGTCGAAAAATGACGCTGAAAAGGCGCCTGAAATTCTCAATGCCAATGGCGAGGATGCTTATATCATCGGTGAAATCATCGAATCCGATGAAAAGGTGATTTTATGAGAAGAATAAATATCGCTGTTTTAGTTTCAGGCGGCGGAACAAATCTTCAGGCTATCATCGATGAAGCGGAGAAGGGAAATATCCCGAGCGGAGAATTAAAGCTCGTGCTTTCCAATAAAGAGGGCGCTTTCGCTCTTGAAAGGGCAAAGAAGGCAGGCATTGAAACGTTGACCCTTCTTAAAAAAGACCTCGGAGATGCCTTTGAAGATAGAATTATCGAGGAATTAAAAAGCCGAAATATTGAAATAATCGTTTTGGCAGGCTTTATGTCGATTTTAAGCGAAAAGTTCACCAAAACCTTCGAAAACAGGATAATTAACGTTCATCCCTCCCTCATTCCTTCCTTCTGCGGAAAGGGCTTTTATGGATTAAGAGTTCATGAAGCGGCGCTGAGCTATGGAGTTAAGGTAACGGGAGCAACGGTGCATTTTGTTAATGAAATCCCCGATGGCGGCGAAATTATAATGCAAAAAGCGGTTGAGATTAAGGAAGGGGATACCCCCGAAGCTCTGCAATTAAGAGTAATGCAAGAAGCAGAATGGAAAATCCTTCCTGCCGCGCTTGAAAAGGTTTGCAATAAGCTTTTAAATTCTTAAAAAGAGAGGAAAATGAAAATGGCTTTATATGATATTAAAAATCTTTTGGAAGAAAATTCCTATCCCGGCAGAGGAATCATTATCGGAAAATCGTCCGATGGCAAAAAAGCTATGATAGCCTATTTTATAATGGGTAGAAGCGAAAACAGCAGAAACCGCGTTTTCGAGGAATTTGATGG
>JAZORV010000353.1:0-13307 GCA_045656785.1 Acutalibacteraceae bacterium
AAGTCAAAAAATAGTTAAGTTTTTCAATTAAATGCACATAGACATTTATCGAAAAGAGTGCTATAATTATATAAGTGTAGTTAGGCTTAAAAAAATGTCTTGAAATTTTTCAAAATGCTCGATAGATATGCAATAAAAGTAATATTAAGTTATTAATATTATTAGAAAGGGGGATGGGTTTGTGAATAGGTTAAAAAGAAGACTTGTATCCGTTGCGCTGATTGCAATAATTTTAACCTTCTTTATGCAAGAAACGGTGGCTTTCTATTCCGTTATTGGAAAAGCAACCAACGTTGTGACGACGGGCAACATCCGTTTTATCATCCACGAAACCACAGACCAAGGAACTGAATTCCCCAAAGAAGGCGTTTATATAATGCCCGGCGATATCGTCAGCAAGAAGGTTACTATCAAATCGGATTGCGACCATCCCTTCTATTTAAGGCTTAAAATAGTTTATGGCATTGATGCCGTTGAGCTCCCCGCAGAGGATTGCTTTAAGCTCGATATAAATGAAGAGGATTGGGAGCTGCACGAGGGCTGGTATTATTATAAGGGTATCGTTCAGCCACACGAAACCACGCCTGAAATTTTTTCCCACGTTGAAATTGTCGGCTCAAAGGTTGATAACAACTATCTCGGCAAAACCCTTACCTTAACCGTTGATGCTGAGGCGGTTCAAAGCGAAAACAACCCCGTTTCTGATGGTGCTTATCATGAGGCATCGGGCTGGCCGAAAGCTAAGGGGGAGAATGAATGAAAAGATTGATTTCTCTTACTGTTGCTTTGATTTTGGCTTTAGCCTCCGTTATTTCCGCTTCTGCGATTTCGGGCGAAGTTAGATATAACGGCAACGCAAAGCAGTTTATATTTAACCCCGGTAGCGAATATTCTCCAACCGACCTTTTCCCCGAGTTCAAAAGCGTTATGCCAGGGGATAGTATCTCTCAAAAAATAACTGTCAGAAATGATAAATCGAACGATTGCAAGGTTAAAATATATATGAGAGCGCTCGGCGCGCATGAGGATTCCGTTGCTTTCTTAAAGAAGCTCGATTTAAGGGTTGAGAAGGCAGAGGATAACGAAATGGGATATATGTTCGATGCCGCCGCCAGCCGAAAAGCTCAGCTGAAGAAATGGAAATATTTAGGAACGCTTTATTCGGGCGGAGAGGTTAATCTTAACGTTATTCTCGACGTTCCCGTAGAGCTTGGCAACGAATATTCCGAAAAGGTCGGCTATCTCGACTGGGAATTCAAGGTTGAGGAGCTCCCCGTTGAAGAGGGAGATCCTAAACCTCCCGCAACGGGTGAAGGAAAAACGCTCTATATTATTTTGGCGGTTCTTTTAGCCAGCTCGTTTATTATAATAGTTTTGGCTTCTCGCCGAAAAAAAGCAAACAATTCTTAAACTCTCGCGAAATTTCTTTAGGAGGGATGAAGCGTGAAAAACCAAAAGAAAAAGTTAATCAAAAAATTCGCCTTCGCCCTCAGCGTTTTGGCGATAATCGCTTGGACAATTCTCGGAACCGGCGCCTCCATCGCTTGGTTTAACGATAAATCAAACGAGGTTAACAACATCTTCAATTTTGCCCAGTTCGAGCTTGCTGTTTCTCATAAGCTCGATGACGGAAGCTATGAGAAGGTTGATTCAACAACCAAGGTTTTCGATGAAGAAGCCCTCTATGAGCCGGGATATACTCAGGTAGTTTATCTCAAGGTTGAAAACAAAGGGACCATGCCCTTTGATTTCAAAACTTCTGTTATAATAAATGGTTATAAAGAGGCTACCAACGTTTATAACATAAGGTTTAATCTTATAGATCATCTGAAATTCGGAATGGTATTCGCAGATACGGAGCCCGAGCTTATGGAAAAGCTTTCCACTCGCGAAAAGGCTATCTCCTATGCCAATATGCCCCTCGAGGCTTACACTTCCGATGCCGCCCCTTTAGGCGCAGGAGAGGAGAGCTTTGTGGCTCTTGTTATCCACATGCCGAAGGCGGTTGGAAATGAGGCGAACTATGGTCCTGAAGGTCCGCCCGAGGTGGATCTCGGCCTCGTTGTAAAAGCAGAACAACAGCATTAATTAATTTTCTAAAATTCAGGGAAGGAGGAGAAACTATGAAAGGCTTTTACGATGAATTTTTCTACGTTCCGAAGCACGGCTACGGAAAGGTTAAGGAAAAGGTTTTGTATGCCCGCGTTGCGGTTACTATTGGTCTTATGGTGCTTTGCCTTGCCGCAATGAGCTTCGTTGCTTTCGCTTTTTTCACAAGTGATATCTCCTCCAGTTCCAATATTATAAAATCCGCAACCTTCCAGGCGGAGGTTTCTATCGTTGAGAAAGAGGACTCCTCTGAGGTTATTGAGGTTATTCAAACCGATAAATATGAAAAAACCGCAAGCATTAAAAAGGACGTTGAGTATCTTGTAACCCTCAAAAAGGGCGGAGAAGCTAAAACGGGCTTCTGCATTCTTTCGGGGAATAAGTTTACTGACGTTTATTATACTCAGCAGCTCGGCGCCGATATCAATGCGGCGGGAGGCAATACAGAGGAAATCAAATTCTATCTTAAGGCCGATGCCGATTGCGATATTATTTTCTTCTCCCATTGGGGAACCTCGACTAAATATACCGAATATGAAAACCGAGAAGATGAGTTTTATATTGAAAATAATGAGTCGGTTAATATCATGATAACCTCGGTTTCTTCTCTTTCTGCGCCTGAGGAAAACGATCCGCAGGATGAGTCAGAGCAACCCGATAATAATGATGCAACAGAGCAAACGGAAGAACCAACAAAGGAAAATGCTTCCGAGCCCGAAGAAGAACCAACAGAGGAGAGCGAGGATTTGGTCGAAGAACCTGAACCCGAGGAAGAGTCTGAAACCTCAAGCGAAGCTCAGTCCGAAATCGAAGACACCTCTTCTGATAATACTTCCGAAACAGAATAAAATTAAAATCCCTTAGGCTTTTTTTCGTAGCCTAAGGGATTTCTTTGTTTTTCTATTTTTCAAAGCCTATCAGCATTCCGCCTTTTTCGGCATAAAAACTGCAAAGACCGCCGCAAGGGTAAATTTTTACATCAGCTTTCGGGAATTCATCTGAAATTAAAGACTTCAATTCGTTTGCGGCTTCGGGATTAAGGCAATGGGAAATTCGCAATTTTCCGCCATTATACCTAAGCTTTAAAAGCTGACTTTTGATGGATGTCAGCGCCTTCTTTTCTCCTCTGGATTTTTCAAGAGGCTCGAGGTCTCCGTGGTCGCTCGCTTTTCCGATAACCCTTATTCCGAGAAGACCTGCCGCCTTTGCCACAATCGGTTTAACTCTTCCGTTATTGGCAAGGTTTTTCATCGATTCGAGCATAAACATAAGTCCCGTTGAGCTTGCATATTTGGGGATTTCTTTGCATATTGCTTCAAAATCAGAGCCATCGGCTATTTTTTCGGCTATCTTTTCAATAATAAGCGCCATTTCAGGACCCGTTGAAAGGGAATCGAAAATAAAAACATTTCGCTCGGGATGGGCACTTTCGTAAATGGCTTTCGCAGCTGTTGCAGAATTAAAGCATCCCGAAAGGGTGCTTGTTATTGTTATGCAGAAAACGTTTTCTGCATCCCCGAATGCTTCAAGCCAATCCTCGGGGCTTGGCTGAGAGGTAGAGGATCGCCCTTTATAAGAGCCCAGCTCCCGCACCATCTCTTCAACGTTTAGCGCCTCATTATCGACATATTCTTTTTCATCGGTTATTATTTTTAAGGCTGCTGAAGAATAGGGAATGCTTTGAAGCGTTTTGATATCTGCAGATGAATCGGCAACGATCTTAAATTTAGACATAATTAACTCCTTTTTAGCTTAATTTCAAGAATAAGTATAATATAAGAGCTTATTGTTCTCAACCTACTGTTTTCATTTTTAACTATACTTTGGCGTTATTATCGGTAGAGTCGTTTTTAGGGGCTCTACAATCTGTAGAGTTGCGTATTTTTTAATGAAAAAAGCTCAAAACATATCGCTTTGAGCCTCTTTCTTAGGGGGACTTTTTATATAAAAGAAATCTTTTCTATTTTGCTTTTTCAACAAAGAAAATTCCGTATACTCCGGGGCCGACGTGCGTACCAATGGTGGAGCCAATCTGAAGCCTTTCGCCAATGATGAAGCCTTCTTTTTTTAGGCGGTCTTCGAGCTTTTGAAGGTTTTCTTCGCCGAAGGTATAAAGAGTGTTAATGGGATAATCGGGGTCAATATTAAAGGTCTTAACCTTTTCCACAAGCATAGCTGCCGCCTTGCCGAAGCCGAGAGCCTTGCCAACCGCCTCAACCGTTCCGTCTTTTGATACAGTTATAAGCGGTTTCAGGCTTGCAAGAGAACCAATAAGAGCAGCGGCCTTGCCGATTCTTCCGCCTTTTTCGAGATATTCGAGGGTGTCGACTCCTGCGAAAATTCGGATTCTCTGCTTCAATTTTTCGCATTCTTCTGCAATATCGGAGGCTGAAGCGCCTTCTTCAATTCTCTTTTTTGCAAAACGCGCCAATATACCTATCATATGTGAGGCGGTTTTGGTATCTATAATATAAATCCCATCATAATCCAGAAGGCTTTTTGCAATAAAAGCGCTTTGATAAGTGCCGCTGAGCCCCGAAGATAGGGCGAAATATATCAGCTCGTCTCCCGCTTCCTTAATTTTTTGAAAATGCTTTAAAAAATCCTCGGGGTTAGGCTGAGAGGTGCGAGGAAAGTGCTTTCCTTCGGTCAAGATTTTATAAAAAGCATCGGCATCAAGGTCAATGCCGTCGTGATATTCTTTGCCATTTATATTTACAGTCATCGGAACGAAACAATCATATAGCTTTGCATCTCTGCAATCGGATGCAGAATCAACCATAATTTTTATCATATTTTTCCTGCTTTCTTTTGTTGCTTAAAGACCTTCTTCTGTAAGCTTTTGGAGATTTTGGCTAATCAGCTCTAAGGCATTATAGAAGATTTCGCGCTCCTTATTATTAAGCCCTTTTCCGCCGCCGCTTACCGCTTGAGCCGCCTTTTCTGCTATATGCAAATAAAGCGCTTTGCCTTCCTCTGTCAGCTTAAGAGGGGCGCGGTATGCTCCGTTTTCGGGGGAGGCTTTTTCAATAAGACCGCGCTTTTCAAGCAGATTCATCGCTCTGGAAACATCAGCCTTGTCTTTAGAGCAAAGCTCCGAAAGGCGAGCGGCGGTGATGCCATCGGGGAAGCGGTACATAGTTGTAAAATAAACGGCATAAGGCCCTTTTAAGCCCTCTTTTTCCATTACTTCGCTCGCAAGCTTATGCCAGCACCTCGATATATCTGCTATAAGAAAAGAAAATTTTTCGAATCTATCAAGCATTAGTATTCTCCTTTTAAAAGAAAAAATAAGATGTTGATTTATCAACATTTGGCATTTTAACACAAACTTGTTGATTTGTCAACATCTAAGAGCAAATAAATTAAATCAATTTTTGTGATTGCTAAATACGGAGAAATATGATATAATCTAACTTAATAATTTCGGAAAGAGGAAATAAAATGATTAATTTAGGGAACGTTATGATTTTGGGCGATAGTTATTCAACTTTCGAGGGCTATATCCCCGAAGGATATGAGGCTCATTATTACCCGACCAGACCGAATTGCGATGTTTTGGAGGTTGAAAAAACCTGGTGGATGCAGCTCATTCAAGAAACCGAATCAAAGCTTATATTCAATTCAAGCTATTCCGGCGCCACTATTTGTAACACAGGATATGGCGGCGAGGATTATACCTATAAATCTTTCCCAACTCGTTTTGATGAGCTTAAAACCGATGGCTTTTTCGAGAAAAATAAAATAGATACCCTCTTCATCTTCGGTGGAACGAATGATTCCTGGGCAAATTCTCCTATAGGCGAGGATAAGCATTCCGATTGGTCAAAAGAGGATATGTATAAATTTCTGCCAGCCCTTTGCTATCTTTTTAAAACAGTTTCCGAAACCTTGCCCGAAGCGAAGGTTTACTGCCTTATCAACGATTGCTTAAGCGAGGAAATAACCGAAGGTATAAAGAGAAACGCCCCAAAATATGACCTTGAATATATTATGCATCATGATATCGGTAAGGTTGAATCCCATCCCGATTATAGCGGTATGACCGCCATCAAAGACCAAATTTTAGAGCATCTTAAATAAACTAAAAAGCTGTCCGTCGGACAGCTTTTTATATTTTATGGATGCTTGTGTTTTGTAAAGCCCAAAGTAAGGCACAAGAGAATGTATGGGATATCGAGCAGAGCTTCGCCGATAACTCCCTTTAAGAAGCTATAGATTATAACGAAGAAGTTATAATGCAGATGGTATTCTTCGATAACCTTCAAAACCTCGAAAAATACCGTTGCGGGGAAGCAGAGGATGAGGGTAAGAATACAAAAAAGGGCGTAATTTTTTGTGAATTTATTTTCTCTGTGGCTTAATTTTCCAATGAACAGAACGATTATAAAGCCTGAGAAAAGTAGAGATTCGGTTATTTTTTCATAAGAATTAAGCTCTGAAAGAAGGGTGTGCCGTCCGCTTGAGAGAAGATAGGCGATGCCTGAAAAGGCGGTATATAATTTAACGAGGAGCAAAATCCCGTCGGGCAGGAGCAGATATTTATATTCCGCCCTGATGGTGAGAAGAAACGAGGTTGAAAAATAAACGAGAATGCTTATAATATCGGTTGTTCCGAGGGAAAAGGTGAGGTCGATTTTATCTCCGTGCTGAAGGGCTGTGGCGCCCGAAAGCAGCTTTTCGAAGCTAAGCATTAAAAACATAAAAACGGTTGCAAGCTTCAGGGCTCTGTGTCGTCTGCGGTTTTTAAAATACAAATCCAATCTTTCTTTTAGCATCAGTTTCCCTCCTTTTTTTAATATACCATAAATAGCGCAAAAACACAATGCTAAAATCTCTATTTTTGCTTTACAATAAAGTTTTTTTATGATACAATAAATAAAATGGATGGAGGAGATAAAAAATGTTTTGTCCCACTTGCGGAAAAGAAAATCCCGATAATGCTAAAATTTGCGGATATTGCGGGAAAGAGCTTCAGGGTGCAGCACCGATAGTGCCGAAAGAAGCGATTGATGAAGAAAAAACTGTGGTTTTGGGAGTGCCCTCTGAAAGCGGAAGTGAAGATCAGCTTCGAATGGATGATGCAATGGTTTTGATTCCGCCCGAAGCCCCCGAGGAGGAGCCCGAGAATCCCCCCGAAAAGGCAGAGAATAAAAAAGGCCTTATCATAACTATTATATGCCTCGGCTCTGCTCTGCTTATCGCGGCTGTATTCCTTATTCTCTTTGCGCTTGGCGTTTTCAAGGGCGAGGAAGAGGAGAAGAAAACCGGCACAAATCTCGATAAATATATTTCTGATATTTCTCAAGCAGGAGAAAGTATAGTTGCTCCCTCAGAGGTAATAATAGTTAACAGCGGAAATAATATAGAAACAGTTTCCCCCGAGAGCGAATTTTACGAGTCGAGCGTTGAAGAAGAAAGCTCCGAGCCCTCCTTTGAATCAAGCTCGGAGGATGTTATTTCCTCAACGGCAACCATTGAAGTTGTATCTCATGAGTTGCTTCAGTTAAACGAAACAGATGGAAGCTGGGCTAATATAACGGATTTTGAAGCAGGCGTCTTCAGCAACGCTTTGTGGGAGCCCGGGGCATATGAAAAAAGAATTTTCCAAATTAAAAATACGGGTAACGTCGTTGTGGATTGGAAGGCTCAGCTCCTTTCATCAACCCCCGATTCTATTTTAGGAGACGTTATGAACGTTTATCTTTGCGTTGGCGCAACCAATGTTAAGGATTTACAAGACAATAGCAAATATGTCAAGATTGGAACCTTATCGGAACTCGCAAATAAAGACCTGACTTCGGGTTACCTGCGCTTGAACTCGAGCGAATATATCGGCGTTATGCTTGAAATGAGCGAGACGGCCACCCAAGAGCATGCTGCCGCCGAACCGATGGATATGGAATTCAATATTGAAATAACTAAAAGATAAGAAAGGAAGATCATATTATGTTTTGCCCAACTTGTGGAAAAGAAAATCCTGATAATGCTAAAATTTGCGGATATTGCGGAAATGCAATGCCCCTTGCTGAAGAAACGGAACAAAGTCAACCCACGGAGAATGCTCCTCAAGAGCCGATTGCTCCCGTAGTGCCCGCGCCTGCGGAGCCTCAAGAGGAAAAGAAAAGCCGAAAAGGGCTTATCATAACCCTCTCCTGCGTTGGAGCAACTTTGCTTCTTGTCGGAACTGCGGTATTGCTTTATGCCCTCGGTGTTTTCGATAAGAAAGCAACGCCTGTGGAAAACGTCAATAGCGTTATTTCATCCGCAACTAATGAATCAGGCGCGATAATTACGGGCGCAGATGATTATTCGAGCTATATTTCGGAAAATTCTTCTGAAAATACGGAGGCTTCGAGCGAAGCTCCGGCAATGCCCGAAACCAGCACTGATGGAAAGGAAGAACCCAATTTCAAGCCTAATCCCGCGAGCGCGCTTATCGGCAAATGGAAGGGAAATTATAACCTTACGGAGCTTGCAGGAATAGAAACTGAGGTTCCGATAACCATAGAATTCAATCACGATAACACCTTCTCGATGCGAGTTGAAGAAGAGGACCTTGAGACGTTTTGCAAGGAGATACTCGAGCTTTCTGCCGAGATGGCGGAGGTTAGCGTCGATGAGCTTCTCGAGGAAGCGGAAATGACTATGGATGAGTACATTGAGGAGGCTAAAACGCAATATGGCGGTTCTTTAAGCGCGACGGGATCATATAGCGTTAAAGGAAACGAGCTCTATATGGCAGTAGATGGCGAAGAGCTTGAATCAGCCGAAGCGTTTAGCTTCAACCTTGAGGAAAACGTGCTCAAATTAGATTTTGATGGCGTTGAATTAGCTTTAGATAGAATAGGATAAATAAAAAAAGTTCTCTCGAAAATTCGAGAGAACTTTTTTTATTCTTCGGTTTCTGATTCGCCTTCGAAAGGAGCATTAGTTCCATCGTAAAGCTCTTCATCCTCCGTATCCTTGCTCTTTTTAAGGGAGGAAAGGGCTATTTTTATTGCTGCAACGGTTTCCTCATTAAGCAGATTGAAGGCGGTGAGAACATATATAAACGCGCTGATTACAGCCGATGCTATCAGCAAAACCGTAACGATGGTGAAATCAAAATAATTGGGATAGGTTGAATAGAATTTATCAACCGTAACTTCCTTTTGCCCCGATTTTGTGGTTTTGGTTTTTTCGGTATAATAAACGTAAAGCGGAGCGCCATCAATGTGGTTTTCGGGGGTTTTGAAGGAATAGGTTTTGTTATGGAAGGTAACAACGGATTCTTTCTTTCCGATGAAATAAACCTCTTGAGTTTTAAGCTTTGAAAGCTCTGTATTCTGATAAGATGTGATAAATAAGGTAGAGATGAAGCCGATGATGGAAACGAGCATCACGATAAGCGCTGCTTTAGAACCATTTTTAAGCCTTCTTAAATAGTCTTTTATATCTATTTCGAGCTTGAAGCTTTTCTTGAGCTTTTTTGGAGCGACTTCAGGATCTTCTGTTGCTGTTTCTTCTGCTTCGGCTTCGATGGTTTCTGATTTTTCCTCTATTATCTCAGGTGCAGGGCTTGAGGCTTCTTCAAGATTTTTCTCTCTTTTTTTGAGCGAATTTGCCTTTTGCTTTGCGGCAATAATCAGGATAACGAGGGCAAATCCCATCAATGGGGTGAGCGCGCCTGAAATGATTAATTTGAAGCCGTTTTCTGCCCTTTCAATACAAGCGCATCGAGACTCTTTATAATAAATAACGAAGGAGGCGCCATCCTGCTCGATTTTATGTTCGGCGCTTTCATAGCAAAAACGAGGACCAATTTTCGAGAATGTACCGACGGGGGAATCAAAGGCTGTTATCAGAAAGCCGGCTTCGATATTTTTAACCGACACAAGCTCGGTTAAAGCAAGGTCGTCAAAAATTACACCCTCGAAGGAAGTCGCGTGATATTTTGCAACGTATTGCACGATGCCATCGCTGTTTTCAAGCAGCATATCTCCGTTGCCGCTGATTTTAATAAGAAGCTCCATGTTATAGTTCTCCTTTCCTCGTGTTTATATCGGTTTTAATCTGTTTTATAAGCTCCTCGCCGTTTGCGAATTTCTTTTCCTCTCTTAAAAAACTGAAAATGGAGAGGGTAAGCTCTTCTTCATAAAGATCGCAACTGAAATCGAGGATATGGGTTTCAATAACGGGGGATTCTGCAGGATAGGTCGGGCGGATGCCGATATCGGTTATGGCTTCATATTGCTTGCCATTTATCCAAACGGAGGATGCATAAACCCCAAATTTAATCTCGCAAAAGCCCGAAGGCAGAGCTTGATTAATGGTTGGGAAGCCCAAGAGCCTTCCTCTTGCATCACCATGTAAAACGGGAGCAGAAATCTCTATCGGATGCCCTAAAAGGCGGATGGCAGAGTTGATTTCTCCGTTTCTTAAAAAGCTTCTGATTTTAGATGAGCTGATAGGCTCATTTTCGAGCATTATAGGCCCCTCGATATGAGCCTTAAGACCTCTCTTCTCGCAAAAGCTGAGCAGAAGCTGAGGGTTACCCTCTCCGTTTTTTCCAAAACGGTAATCATATCCGCAGAAAAAATCCGTTATATTATATTCGTTTGTTATTTTTTCGAGAAAATCCTCGGGCGAGATATCGCGAACAGCTTCAAAATCGAGCATAATAACCTTTTTGAAGCCCATTTCATAAAGCTTTTTTTCCTTAAGCTCGGGCTGCATTATAAAACCGCCCGCTTTTGGGGGAGTTTTAAAGGTTATGCATATTGGGTGCTCGCTTTTTAGCGCATTTTCGAGGATTTTTTTATGAGCTAAGTGTATCCCGTCAAAGGTGCCGAGAGCCACTGAAACGCTCTTTTCTTTCATTATATCATTCCTTAATAATGCAGCCTATTTTAATTGCATTTTTTGAGAAATCTCCGATGCCGATGCCGAGAAATTCGCCATTAGACCGAACCCTCAAAAGCTCGCCATCTTCTATATTATCTATGTTTTTAAGCCTTCCGAAATCGAGCTCGCCTCCATGAAGAAAGCGCTCACCCTGTAAAGCGGAAACCTCAACCGCCCTTAAATGCTCAACGCATTTTTCTGCGCTTTGCAAAAAGGAATTATCTGAAGATTCCATAATATCATTTAAGCTTATGCAGTCCTCAATCGAAAAACCCGAAACAGCGGTTCTGCGAAGCTCCAGAAGGGTGGCTCCCGTGCCCAGCTTTTCTCCAATATCAAAAACAAGGGAGCGAATATAGGTTCCCTTAGAGCAAAGAACATCAATTATATATTCGTTCTCGTTTTCGCCTTTTTGAATGTTCAGCTCTTTGATTTCGATTCTTCTCGGCTTTCTTTCAACCTCTTCGCCACGGCGAGCAAGCTCATAAAGGCGAACTCCATCCTTTTTAAGGGCGGAATACATAGGGGGAATCTGGTCATACTCCCCTAAAAAGCTCTCTGCCGCCGATTTGAATTCTTCGGGAGATACATTAACCTGCTTTTCGGATAGAACATTCCCCGTTATATCATAAGAATCGGTGGTGATGCCGAGCTTCAAGGTAGCGGTATATCGTTTATCGGCTTCGAGCATCATGGATGAAAGGCGGCTCGCTCTGCCTGTAAGCAAAGGCAAAACGCCCGTTGCTAATGGGTCGAGAGTTCCGGTATGCCCGATTCTCTTGATTCCAAGCTTGCGTCTTAATGCCGAAACAGCCGAAAAGGATGTCATCCCCTTCGGCTTATCCAAAAGAATTAAATTAGACATCCCTGCTCCTCCAAGGTTTCCTTGATAACGGGGAGCAGCTGCTCCTTAATTTTGTCGGGAGAGCATTTGAATTCGCAGCCTGCGGCTCTCGGATGGCCGCCGCCACCGAAGGTTTTGCAAATTTTCATAGCATCTACGGGAGCGTTTGTGCGAAGGGAGATCTTGAATCTTCCGTCTTCCTTTTCGCGCATGGTAACTCCCGCCATAACGCCTTCAATCGTTCTCGACATAGCATTGATTCCATCAAGCTCATTGTCGGTTGCCTTACAAGCCTCTATCATCTCGCGAGTTATGGCAATAAGCGCAACTCTGCCGCCAAAATGAAATTCCATTCTATCCATAACCATTCCCTCAAGCTTGATTCTCGAGCGAGATTTGGTATCGAACATAATGCGGTTTATCTCCGCATAATCAACCCCTAAATCGATAAGCTCGGCGGAAATCGTGTGGGTTCTTGAGGTGGTGTTGGAATATTTGAAGCAGCCGGTATCGGTGGTGATGCCGGTATAGATAGCATCAAGAATATGGCGGTCGAACTTCGCGCCCAAAACCTTGAGAATTTCAAAAATTATCTCGCAGTTTGCGCCCGCGTCGGAATCGAGGAGAAGGAGCTTTGAATAGTGAACGTTGGAAATATGATGGTCTATGCAAAGCTCAACTCGGCTTCCGTATTTTTCGTTTAAGCTTCCCAAAAGCTTATTATCCGCAACGTCAACCGCAATAACGGTTTCCTCTGCTTCGGATATGTCATCCTGTTCCAGGGCGTTGCTGATGAAATGAAATTTTAAGGGGATAGGATCGCAGCATAAAACCCTTGCTTTCTTGCCCAACTGCTTTAAAGCATAAGCGAGGGCATAGCCTGAGCCGATGGTATCACCATCGGGCTGACCATGGCAAAGTAGGGTGAAATTATCTCTTTCTTTCAAAAAAGCGCAGGTTTCCTTGAGGGTCAATTCCATGCAATTATTCTCCATCTTCGCCCTCCTCGGATGAATTATATTGAAAGCCTTCAATAATGCTCTGGATCTGGGCGCTCTTTATGATGGAATCATCTGCAATAAAGCGAAGCTCGGGGGTTTTGCGAAGGCTGAGCCTGTTGCCAAGCTCGCGCCTTATAAAACCTGCGGCATTTTTAAGCCCTTTAACGGAGGCGGCGGTTTCTTCCACACCCGAGAAAGCGCTAACGTATACCTTGCAGCTCGAAAGATCACCCGAAACGTCAACCTTAACAATGCTTATAAGAGGAGAGATTCTCGGGTCCTTGAGCTCCCTTAAAAGGGCGGATAGCTCGCGATGAATATCGGAGGTTATCCTTCCGTTTTTATATCCTGCCATTTGATTTTTCCTTTCAAATAAGTGAAAATTAATCGCGGTATTCTTCCATAATGAAGGCTTCTAAGATATCGCCTTCCTTAATATCCTGGAATTTTTCAAGACCGATTCCGCA
>JAZORV010000354.1:0-2463 GCA_045656785.1 Acutalibacteraceae bacterium
TCTCTCTTTTTTTGAGAAGCTAATCTCTTTTTTTGAGAAGCGATTATCTCTTATTTCTGAAGCCTTTGCGGCGGCGGTCGTGTTTTTCGTCCTCGCCATCGTCTTCAACTGTGAGACCCTTTATCTCAACAAGAGCAGCTCTGCGGGAGAGGTTGATTCTATCCTGATCGTCGATTTCTTCAACCTTAACCATAACTCTATCGCCAACGGTTACGCAGTCCTCAACCTTCTCAACGCGCTTAACGTCGAGCTTGGAAATATGAACGAGGCCTTCAACACCGGGAACGATCTCAACGAAAGCGCCGAATGTCATAAGGCGGGTAACCTTACCATTATAAATTGCGCCAACCTCGGGGCCATTTGCGATGGTTTCAACAATAGAAACAGCCTGCTGAGCCTTTTCAAGGTCGAGACCTGCAACGAATACTCTTCCATCGTCGTCGATGTTAATTGTAACGTCGCACTGCTCCTGGATAGACTGAATAACCTTGCCCTGCTTGCCGATAACGTCGCCGATCTTCTGAGGATCGATTGTTGTTGAAAGCATTTTGGGAGCATACTCTGAAAGCTCAGCTCTCGGCTCGGGGATACATTTAAGCATAACTTCATCGAGGATGTAATCGCGAGCCTTATGGGTCTTTGCGAAAGCTTCCTTGATGATTTCGGGAGTAAGACCATGAACCTTTAAGTCCATCTGAATAGCGGTGATACCCTTCTTAGTTCCTGCAACCTTGAAGTCCATATCGCCATAGAAGTCTTCAAGACCCTGAATGTCAACCATAGTCATAAAGTCGCCATAAACGCCTTTATCGCCTGTGATAAGACCGCAGGAGATACCTGCAACGGGGTTCTTAATCGGAACACCTGCTGCCATAAGAGCGAGGGTAGAACCGCAGATAGAGCCCTGAGAGGTAGAACCATTTGAAGAAAGAACTTCCGAAACAACTCGGATAGCATAAGGGAACTCATCAATTGAAGGAATAACGGGAACCAAAGCGCGCTCTGCGAGAGCACCATGGCCGATTTCGCGGCGTCCGGGTCCGCGGCTGGGCTTGGTTTCACCAACGGAATATGAGGGGAAGTTATAGTGATGGATATATCTCTTTTCCATTTCCTCATCAAGGCCGTCAAGACGCTGAGCATCGCTAACGGAAGCGAGGGTAGCTATGGAAAGAACCTGAGTTTGGCCACGGGTGAAAAGACCTGAACCATGAACTCTGGGAAGAAGGTCAACTTCAGCAGCCAAGGGACGAATTTCATCGATGCCTCTGCCGTCAACTCTCTTCTTCTCATTTTTGAGCCAATCTCTAACAACGTGCTTCTGAACAAGATAAAGAATCTCATCAAGCTTAGCTTCTTTGCCTTCGAACTGCTCATCATATTTCTCGTGAACCGCATTATAGATAGGAAGCAAAGCGGCATCTCTAACGAGCTTATCGTCGGTATCAAGAGCCTTCTTAACATCCTCAATGCAGAAGTTTTCGATTTCTGCGAAGATTTCGGGATCGGGATCGTTTGATTCAAACTCAAACTTGGGTTTGCCGATTTCAGAAACGATGCTGTTGGTGTAAGCAACAACCTCTTTGTTAACCTCGTGACCCTTCATAATGGCATCAAACATAACGTCATCTTCGATTTCGTTTGCGCCGGCTTCTATCATAGCAACGAGGTCTGCAGTTGAAGAAACTGTGAGGTTAAGCTCGGTCTTAGCTCTTTGCTCCAAGGTGGGGTTGATAACGATTTGGCCATCAACAAGACCAACATTAACGCTGGAGATAGGGCCATCCCAGGGAATATCTGAAATAGCGATAGCAGTCGAAACGCCGATAGCGGCAGTAATTTCGGGAGAGCAATCGGGGTCAACCGACATAACAGTTGCAACAACTGTGCAATCATTTCTCATATCCTTGGGGAAGAGGGGACGGATGGGTCTATCAATGCAGCGGCTTGAAAGGATAGCCTTTTCGCTAGCCTTACCTTCGCGGCGCTGGAAAGAGCCGGGGATACGGCCAACGGAATACATTTTCTCTTCATAGTCAACAGAAAGCGGGAAGAAATCAACGCCTTCTCTGGGTTTAGCCGAAGCGGTAACTGTGCAGAGAACCGAAGTATCGCCATAGGTTGCGAGCACTGCGGCATTTGCAAGCTGAGCCATTTTACCGGTTTCGAGCTTTAAGGGTCTGCCTGCGAGGGTAGTTTCATAAACCTTGTAGTTTTCGAACATTTTTTGTTCCTCCTTAAATTTTTATTTTTATTTTTGAGGAGTCCTCGTTTAGCAATAAATTCATAGTCGAAACTGTTCGGCCATCAATTTACCGCTAAACAACGAAAAACCTCTTTTTGTTTTTTAATTGCAACAAAGCAGACCGCAAAGAGCGATCTGCTTTATTTTTAAATTACTTACGAAGACCAAGCTTCTTAACGCTTGCACGGTATCTTTAAGTCGGATAGTAGCCATGTCGT
>JAZORV010000355.1:0-2834 GCA_045656785.1 Acutalibacteraceae bacterium
TTATAAAGCCACGATTTTATGTATTAATTTAGGTTCAGGAATTATTCCTCGGCGATAGCGCCGATGGGGCAACCATCTGCACAAGCACCGCAGGAGATGCAAGCGTCAGCGTCGATCTCATATTTTCCATCGCCTTCTGCAATAGCGCCGATGGGGCAAGTAGATTCGCAAGCTCCGCAGCTGATGCATTCATCAGAAATTTTATATGCCATTGATAAAACACCTCCTTCTCGTTTTCTCTATTGTAACACATTTTTTGAAATATGCAACACTTTTTTACATTTTTCGCGATTATTCGAGCTCTTTGAGCTTTTCCTCCTCGGGATCGGGCGCGGTATTTTTCTTATATCTCAGAAGCTTTACGGAATCTCTATGATAAGCAGTTGGGATTCCGTCCTCCCCTTTTTTAACGAGCAATCTGCCCGTTAATGCGTTGGCATCAACAACAGTTCCATCGCCATCGGGGGTTCTGACCAAAGAGCCCGGGCGGGGGGTCATTTTATTGAGATATTCATAAGCCTCCTGCTCATATTTGAGACAGCACATAAGCCTTCCGCAGGTTCCCGAAATTTTGGTAGGGTTAAGGCTGAGGCCCTGCTCCTTCGCCATTTTTATTGAAACAGGCTGGAAATCATCAAGAAATCTCGAGCAACAGAAGGGCTGACCGCAGATTCCGAGACCGCCCAAAAGCTTCGCCTCATCGCGGACACCGATTTGCCTTAGTTCTATTCTTGTTCTGAAAGCGGCGGCGAGGTCCTTTACAAGCTCTCTGAAATCGACCCTGCCATCGGCAGTGAAATAGAAAAGAAGCTTTGAGCCATCGAAGGAATATTCAACCTGAGTGAGCTTCATATCAAGCTTATGCTTAAGGATCTTCTCCTCGCAAACCTTGAAGGCTTCCTCCTCTTTTTTGCGGTTTTCCTCCGCCTTTTGGCGGTCGACCTCGGTTGCCATTCTTAAAACCTTCTTAAGCGGCTTTATAATGGATGCATCATCAACGAAATGATTGCCCGATGCCACCGTTCCGCATTCTACTCCGCGGGCGGTTTCAACGATAACCATATCATCCGCCTTATATTTTATATGCTCGGGGTCGAAGAAATAAACTCTTCCCTCGGGCTTAAATTTAATTCCGATAACCTCTGTCATAAGAGGATTCCTCCAAATAAAAGATTTTATGAAAGTTCTCTGTTATTTATAACGTTGAGAAGATTTTCCGCTGTTTTTTCTGCCTTCTGAAGCTCCGCCAAGCCAACGGGGTTTCCATCAAGCTCGAGATAGCATCTGGATTCATTACCCTCGATAAGGAAGATCTTAAGCTCGGTTGAAGGAAGCTTGGCTTCTGCGTTTTCGAGGCTTATGGTCATAAACTCCTTTGCGCCCTCGGGTCTTTCAAAAAGAAGGCTCGAAACGAAAGGCTTAATCAATTTCAGCTGCGAATAAAACTCAGAGAAAAGCTCGCCATCGATAACCTTGCCATCGTATTTCACCGTAAGCTCGGTTATTTCCTCCTCAGTTTCCTCATCGACTGTTTTTTTCTTGCCGAAGCTGAAGCTATAGCTCTTTTCAAGAAGGGAGATTTTGAGGCTCTTAAGCTCCGAAATATCCTCCTCTATCATAGCATCGGTTGCGAAGCTTGAAGCCTCGAAGCCGAGATAATCAAAGCTATTTTTAGTTACCTCATAGATAACGGGAACGCCCTCAACCATCATCGAATATTCATACTTATCGGTTTTGGGGTCTGCAACCTTGATATCCTGAAGCAAGATTCTCTTAACTTCATCGGCAACCTTATATTCTATCACCGCCGAGGGCTTATCGAGGCCGAATTTTTTGAGAGTTTTAGCATCGATACCATTGCCATCGTAATGCAAGATACCCGTGATACCCGTATTATCGAGATTCTCCCTTAAAAGAGAGACGATATCGTGGATAGCGGTAGTTTTGACCTTCATAACGTAGGGCGAAACCATTTTAAATCTGGTTGCTCCATCCTTTTCGTACATTTCAAAGCGATAATTTTCCCTTGCATCCGCGCCTGAAATCTTGATATAATCGAAGCGCTCGAGACCCTCTCCGAAATAATTGGCATTTTTCTTATTTTTTTCTATCGCAGTCGGGGCGATATAATCTATATAATACTTTTGGTCCCTTGTGAAATACTCAACAAATTCCTTTTTCAAGAAATATATCTTATCGCTTCCCGAAAGCTTGGCATAGGCACCGCCAATTTTGGCATCCTCACCAACGAGGGCGGAGATGACAATTTCATAGTCCTCCCCTTCCTTTAAATCCACCTTGATTTTAGCGGAGGGTTCGGAAAAATCTATCTCCTTGCCTTCGTATTCCTCATTTGCGAGGAAGGTAGCGCAATCCTTAACCGTGAGCCCCGTAAACTCGGTATCGGTATAAGCCTTGCCGACGCCTTCCAGATACCAGAGCGAATCGGCAGCTTCATCTCCTTCGGAATCAACGTTTGATTTCTCCGAATAAAAGCTGAATTTTCCGTTCACATTCTCCAAAACAACGCCCTTTACGTCGCTCAGCGTGTTTTCCGTAACCTTAATAAGCTCGCTTTCGGCTTCAGAGGAGGTTGTTTTCTCCTTTTCGGGGATAACCGTATCCTTTAAAAACACCGAGCCGAAAACTATTGCCGCTATCAAAACGGGGACAGCCGCCACCATCAGAATAACGCTGATGTTTTTTCTCTTCTTTTTAGGCGGTTTTTTATCGATTATCTGCGGTTTTCCGAATATCGTTGAACCTTCGAGCTCTTCATCTGTTAGCTCAGAGAAGCCCTCGTTCGGCTTTTTTTCGCTATTCAATTTCTTTTT
>JAZORV010000356.1:0-4040 GCA_045656785.1 Acutalibacteraceae bacterium
ATTCTTGAGTTAGCTTAAAATACCCATGGGATGTGTATTGAAAGCCTTGGTCACTGTGGAGTTGCAGCTCTGCGGTGACCTTCTCTTTTCTCTTGGCTTCTTTAATAGTGCTCAAAACAAGATTTACATTTTGCTCGGTACCGGTCTTGTATGCAACAATACTGTTGTCGTACAAATCTCTAATGATCGAGAGATACAACACTCCTTGCTTTGTGTGTATGTATGAAATATCTGTAACCCACTTTTGGTTTGGCCTTTGAGCGGAGAAATCTCTGTTTAACAGATTGGGATATTTATGCAGATATTCTCCATAATTACGATATTTCTTTCGTCTGATCACAGACAGCAATCCATATTTCTGCATTACTCTAAGCACCGTCTTTGGATTTCGGTATATATTGTGCCTTTCAAGCCATGTATGTACTCTGCGGTATCCATAGGTCTTGCCGCACTCATCCTGGCATTCACGTATCTTTTTGGCCAGTGGCAGATCCCGTGCAGGTATATCCATTCGTGCCACATATCCGTAATATCCACTTCTGGATACTTTAAAGAACCTACACATTTCACTAATTGAATATTTCTCTTTGTGATGGTAGATTACCATGTATTTTACGCTTGTTCTCACTTCCTTTCTGTGAGCGAGAGAAAATCCCGCATCAGTTCATTTTCCATTTCTAATCGCTTTATGTGTCGTTCTTTCATTGCGAGTTCGTATTGCAATTGAGTGAGCTTGCTTAATTGTTGTATGGATGGCGGCAATTCGGTTCCATCTTTCCTCGGTCTGCCTTTGGGCTTAATTGATATTCCAGCGGCAAGTTTTTTCTGTTTTCGATTATATCTAGTAACGAAATCTGTTAACTGCTTTATGGAAAAGCCAAACTTTTCACATATTTCTCTTTTACTTTTTCCTTGCTTTCTCATCTCTAATATTTCTTTTTCATATTCGTTTATATGACGATAATTTCTTGGCATAACAAAACCTCCTATGGTAGTTATTTTAATTCTACCATAGGAGGTCGTTTTTTTCTATTGTCCGTTTTTACTGGACTTGTGCAAAGGTGTAGCTCGATTATTTTTTATATCGCAGGATTTTAACTATAAGATTTCGTTTAAACTGTGCCTTTCTCAATAAATCTATTGACATAGGCTTTCTTTTAGGATAAAATTATTTAAAACAGTTTTAGAAGGTGTTTTTTATGTTTGAAAGCGTTAAATTTATTGAATTTCCGGGGGATTTTTCTCCTGAATTTTCAACCGATTCTCCAGCTCCTGTTTTTAAAAAATGCTTTAAGGTTGCATCTAAAGTTGATTCTGCCAAAGCTTTTCTTTGCGCGCCATCTTTGGCAGTTGTTTATATTAATGGAAAAGAACTTACCGATAATCTCTTTTTGTCCCCCACAAGTGATTACACAAAAACTCTTTGGTACACGCTTCACGATGCTTCAGCACTTTTAAAGGTAGGCGAAAACGAGATTGCAGTTATTCTCGGAAATGGTTTTTATAACGAAGCTTTGATAACCGCATGGGATTATGATACAGCGCCTTGGAGAGCTAAATCAAAATTTGCATTTTCTTTAGAGATAATAACGGAGGATGAAAAAGAGCTTATCGAAACCGATGACAGCTGGGCTACGAGCAAAACCCTCTCCCCTATCACATTTAATCAGCTTCGCTGCGGTGAGCATTATGACTGCCGCAAGGGTGAAAATTGGCTGAATATTGGCAATATCGTTGACTTTGAAGAAAAAGCAATTATTGCAGAAAAGCCCAAAGGCATTCTTAGAGAATGTAAATGCGAACCTATCAGAGAATTTGAGAGCTATGAACCAATTAAAATTTTCAAAAATGCGAAAAATAATATAATAATAGACTTTGGCAAAAACCGTTCGGGTTATGAAAAATTAACCTTAAAGGGCAAACGCGGACAAGAAATTATTATCCGCCATTCCGAAAGAATAAACGAGGATGGCACCTTACAGCTTAATGATATGGACGCGAAGCATTTTTATGCTAACTGCGAATTTGAAACCAACCGCATTATTTTAAGCGGCGCAACCGATATCTATAAGCCAAGACTTGCATATTTTGGATACAGATACATAGAAATTGAAGGTGCTAATGAAGAAGACATCATAAACGCTCGTTCAATTTTCGTTCATCAAGACGTTAGGAAAACAACCGCTTTCGAATCTTCAAACGAGCTTTTAAATAAGCTATTCGAATGTTCCGGCTATTCAACGCTCTCTAATCTTTATTATATACCAACCGATTGTCCAACAAGAGAAAAACTCGGTTGGACCAATGACGCCACAGCTTCCTGCGAGCAGATGCTCATGAATTTTGATACTTATAAATTCTTTGAAAAATGGCTTCAGGATATTTTGGATTCTCAAAGAGAGGATGGCGCTCTTCCCGGAATTATACCTTCTTCCGGCTGGGGCTTTACAGAATATAACGGACCCATCTGCGGAGCGATCATTTTAGAAGTGCCACTCAGGATGTATCAAGCAAAAGGTGATGCAAGCGTTATAAAAGCCGCCTTTCCCTATGTCCTGAAATATCTCTCGTATCTCGAATCAATAAGAGATTCGGAAGGCTTTCTCGCCTTCTGGCTTTGGGATTGGGCGGGTCCTTTTAAAAAAGAAAACTTGCCAACGCCTCTTCGCTATACCGATACCGCTCTTCTTTTGCACCTTTATAACATTGCCCTCGAATTTGCGGATATTATCGGGGAAGATAAGAGAGAGCTTAAAGCCTCTCGAGATGCGCTTTATCGCTTCTTCTTTAATGAATATTATGATGAAGCAAACGACCGCTGCACCGTTTCTTCTCAAACTGCGCTCGCAATGATGATAGACCTTAAAGAAGGCGGCGCAACAGATGGCTTATTAGAGCAATTCAAGGAAACCATCATAGAAAAAGATTATCACCATTTCTGCGGAATGTTAGGGCTTCAGTTCCTTTATAAGGTTCTGCACAAATATAATCTTGACTCATTCGCTTATAAGATCATTACCGCAAATGGAGCTCCCTGCTATCGCACATGGATTGAAGATGGCGCAACAACGCTTTACGAAATGTGGCACACAGGTTGCTCAAACAACCATCATATGAATTCACATTTCCTTATGTGGTTATTTTCAGCGCTTTTGGGTATAACAAGAAAACCCGATGCCATCGGCTATGATAACATCGAGCTTAAACCCTTCTTCCCTGAGGATATGTGCTTTGCAAAGGGATATATTGAGGTAATGAATGGAAAACTTGAAGCTAAATGGAAAAAAGAAAACGATAAGGTGATATATTCCGTTTCGCTGCCAAGCTCTATAAAATTTGAGCTTATAACCCCCGATGGGTATATTTTGGAAAGCGAAGAAAACGGAAACTTCATATTCAAAAAAGAGGCATAAAATGGAACTAACTTTTAAAACTCTCTCCCCTGCTGATTTCTTCCCTCTTTTAGGGCTTATAAGAAAAAGGCTATCTAAAGATAATGGCGGATATATCGACCCGCTAAAGCAATATCCAAGATTTTTAAAGCCGACAAAGGAGCTTATGGAAAACCATATAGGCGCTTTCAAAGATAATAAGTTGATCGCAGCTGTTTCTATTTTCCCTTCCGAATATAAAGATGGAGAAACTATCTTGAAATTCGCGGAAATTGAGCTTTGGTCGGAAAGCGATGATATCAACGAAGGCTTAATGCAACAGGCGGATGCTCTTTTAAAAGAAAGAAGAGTCGGCCAAGTTTGGTCTTTTTGTGCGCTCGATGGCTTCAAACCGCTTTCTCAGAAGGAATGCTCAATCAACAGAGCCTCGCTTTGCGATAACGAAACGATTGAAGAGGTTTTCGCCTTTATGCACCCGAAAGTGTTGACTAAATACGACATCGTTGCCCTCAAAGAAATATACACCTCTCGCCCGCACGTTAGCCTATCCGATGAAGAACTAATCTCGGGGCTATCATCACACGATACAGAACCTATCGTTATAAAAAACAGCTTGGGCGCGGTTGTCGGGCTAATGCTTGCAAAAGA
>JAZORV010000357.1:0-2359 GCA_045656785.1 Acutalibacteraceae bacterium
GCCGAACCCTCCGAATTTTTCATCATCGGAATTAAGCACAACATCATAAACTCCGCCCTTTGGCGCGCCTATTCTATATTCTTCCCTTTTCATCGGCACAAAATTGCAAACAACGATTATTTCGTTTCCGCTTTTATCCCTTCTGATAAAGGAAATAACGCTCTGCTCGTTATCATCATTTGATATCCAATTAAAGCCTTCCCAGCTATCATCTATTTCCCAAAGCGGGCTTGAAGCGAGATATTTATGATTAAGCTCACTTGAGAAAAGCTGCATTTTTCTATGCTTCTCGAAATCTAAAAGCATCCAATCAAGCTCGCGCTTATAATCCCATTCTATAAATTGCGCGAACTCTTGTCCCATAAAAAGGAGCTTTTTCCCGGGATGCGCCATCATATAGGCATAAAACAGCCTCAAGGAGGCGAATTTATCATCATAAAACCCCGGCATTTTCGAAATAAGGGAGCATTTTCCATGCACAACCTCATCATGCGAAATTGGGAGCATAAAATTCTCCGAAAAGGCATAAAAGAATGAAAAGGTTAATTTATTATGGTTAAATTTTCTGAAATACGGGTCGAGCGACATAAATGAAAGCATATCATTCATCCATCCCATGTTCCATTTAAAATTAAAACCGAGCCCACCTATTTCGGGAGGCTTCGTTACCATCGGCCAAGCGGTTGATTCTTCGGCTATCATAAGGGCGTTAGGATCAACCGAAAAAACCGCAGAATTAACCCTTTTAAGAAGCTCTATTGCTTCTAAATTTTCGTGCCCTCCAAAGCGATTTGGGAGCCATTCTCCCTCTTTTCGGCTATAATCAAGATACAGCATTGATGCCACCGCATCAACTCTTAATCCATCTATATGATACTTCTCTATCCAAAATACCGCGTTTGAAATTAAAAAAGAAACAACAGGCCTTCGCCCGAAATCAAAAACTGCAGTTCCCCATTCTTTATGCTCTCCGAGCCTTTCATCGGTATATTCAAAAAGCGGTGAGCCATCGAATCGCCAAAGCCCGTGGGCATCCTTTGGAAAATGCGCGGGGACCCAATCGAGAATAACTCCAACAGAGCGAGAATGCATAATATCAACGAAGCGCATAAAATCAAAAGGCGTTCCAAAACGAGATGTCGGGGCATAATACCCCGTTATCTGGTACCCCCAAGAGCCATCAAAAGGATGCTCCATAATGGGCAGAAGCTCAATATGAGTATACCCCATTTCGCAAGCATAATCTGAAAGCTCTTCGGCAATTTTTTCATAGCTTTTATAGCTGCCATCCTTATTTTTTCGCCAGGACCCGAGATGGACTTCGTATATATTTATAGGCTTATTTAAAGGCGACGCTTTAGCTCTTAAATAGGCTTCATCCTGCCAAGGATAGTTTTCAATATCAAATATTTTAGAGGCAGTCTCAGGCGGGGTTTCAGAATGAAAAGCGAAGGGGTCAGCCTTGAATTTTGTTTCTCCGCTTTTTGTTTTTATGGCATATTTATAATTAGAAAATTCGGGCAATTCCTCGAGGATACATTCCCATATCCCTCCGCCAATATGAAAGGCGTTGTTTTTATAAGGAGCCCATCCATTGAAATCTCCAACTATGCTTACTGCTTCCGCCTCAGGCGCCCAGACTCTGAAAACTGTTTTTCCGTTTTCCCTTCTCGCTCCGAGAAGCTCAAAGGCTCTGAAATCTTCGCCATTTAAGAAGGATGATATTTCCTTCTGCATTATTCTTCCTCCAAACCGCCGAAAAGGCGCAATAATACTAATATATAGTATTACATAATTATTTTATCAAATTCATCCAAAATTTTCAAGTAGTTTTTTAGCAATTTTTAAGTATTGTTGCACAGATTTATATGTAAAATTTTGTAGAAAATGCACAAATCAAGCTCCTTCGGGAATAATTTCAAACAGAATGAGTAAAATATTTGGCGAAAGGGTGAGAGATTATGGATATATTAAAAAACTGCTTGCTTGCATTCTTGTTTAGCGGAGCGCTTTGCGCTATCGGGCAAATTTTTATTGATTTAACTAAGCTAACACCTGCCAAAATATTGGTTTCCTACGTTGTTGTCGGTGTTTTTCTGGGGGCAATAGGAATATACGAGCCTCTGCTCAAAATTTTCGGATGCGGAGCTTCCGTTCCGCTGACAGGTTTTGGCAATCTGCTGGCTACGGGAGTTAAAGATGGGATAACGGAAAACGGAGCTTTAGGCATCCTTTCGGGGGGACTTACGGGCGCTGCGGCAGGCATCACCGTTGCAATGGTAATGGGATTTTTGGTTTCACTTTTCTCAAAACCGAGGATAAAATGAGCGCAAAGGGCTCTATTACGATAATTTTTCTT